>NZ_CP021251.1:2100000-2337763 GCF_002155265.1 Corynebacterium pseudotuberculosis | reverse complement strand
CTTCGTATTTCCTTTACCTTGTGCGAATGAACAACAACTAATTTTCTTGCTGATATGAGGCAAAGCATTCGCTGGTCAATGCCCTATCAACAGCGCCCACTAATCCCAAAAATAATGTCCAACAAAACGAGATTTCCCCAGCCGACAGTGAAAAATGTTATTTCACTGTCCACGGAGATTTCACCGAGTTGTTCACAGCGTTTTGGGTACTGTGACCGCGTATTCCACAGAGTTTTCCACAACTGTGGATAACTTCAAGCACGGGGCGTGTGAAAAGTTATCCACAGTTATTTCACAACCCTGTGGAAAATATTCTCTGTGAAAAATACCTGCTTTAACCTGTGTAAACACAATTCTATGTGAAAAGTTTCGACATAAACTTGAAGGTTATCCACAGATCTGGTTATTCACAGTGTGTGATTTTTCCTTACAGATATTGTTACTCGGTGTGGCGTAGGGCTGTCCAAAAATTAGGTTTTATTGTTTTATGTTTTTGGCTCGGATACCTCAAAAGGACGCATTTTTATAGCTATATTGCAACTGTCGAGAGACTCTGACCGGCCAAATAGTGGATGAGCAGCTGTTAATTACAAAAATGTCATTACAGGGGTGCTGTTGGGGGAACGGCGTGTCGATTTGTTCTAGCTAGGAAAATTCACGTAGTCTGTTGAGGTCTGTCACTGCAACGGGCGTGTTTTAAATACGCCAATCGCAAGTGCTTTGTTGAGAACGCCGCTATGAACGACAGGGCTTTCGGAACGCCTCGCATCATAAAAGAGATGTGTGACGTTGACAGGGTTCCGGAAATTCGGCGCTAACGTGATTGTGGTTAGCGTGGTGCGCGTACCTCACTTGAAATCATCCAATTTAGGGTGACCGCTCTTCTCAGTACCACTGGGAAGTTAGAAGGTACTAGACCAATGTGGGTCTTGGACCTTTGTGCGGACACCTACACACAACTTGAGGAGTGTTCACCGTGGCTAAGGGAAAGCGGACGTTCCAGCCGAACAACCGTCGTCGCGCACGTAAGCACGGCTTCCGTATTCGTATGCGTACCCGTGCAGGTCGCGCGATCGTGGCTGCACGTCGTCGTAAGGGCCGTGAGAAGCTGACTGCTTAGTCTCTTCTTACAAGAATTAAACGACGGTGCTTCCTTCTAGGCACAAGCTCAGCAGTTCCGACGAGTTCCGTAGAACTATTCGGAAAGGCAAGCGTGCTGGGAGAAGCACCGTCGTTATTCATTTACGCACCCACGCTACTGCGGGGGAAATAGCGGCAGTAGGAGGGCCGCGTTTTGGCCTCGTGGTATCTAAAGCCGTGGGTAATGCAGTGACCCGTCATGCAGTTTCTCGCAAACTTCGTCATGTTCTTATGGGCATCAAAGACCAGATTCCTCAAGACGCACATATCGTCGTCCGCGCATTACCGCCGGCGGCAACAGCAACGTCTAAGGAGCTTGAGTCAGATGTTCGTTCGGGCGTCGAAAAGCTTCTTTTACGTTGATGAGGAGCCTCTCTCATGTGTTATTCCCACGATCAAATGAGCAATGAGAATAATAATTCTCGGCTTGTGCGACCTGCTGGGATTATCAGTGGGCTGCTGTATGACGCGGTGCGTTTCTACCAAAAATATATTTCTCCCCTTAAGATGGGGTCTACCTGCCGTTTCGATCCGACCTGTAGCGCTTATGCGCTTGAGGCCGTGTCTCGACGTGGTGCTGTTATAGGCACAGCGTTGACGATCGCGCGGCTAGCCAAATGTGGCCCCTGGCATCCAGGCGGTTACGACCCAGTGCCTCGGCGTTGATATGCGGGAAATGCCACATCTTAAAACTTCGACCACCAAGGAGTTCTGACTCACAGTGCTCAACTTCATTTATTGGCCAATCTCGGCCATCCTGTGGTTCTGGCACAAAGTAGTGAGCTTTGTGTTTGACCCGGGCTCCGGCATCTCGTGGGTGTTGGCTATTATGCTGCTGACATTCACGATTCGTGCATTCCTTGTGAAGCCCATGCTCAATCAGATGCGCTCTGCTCGTAAGATGCAGGAACTTCAGCCACTGATGCAGGAAATCCGTAAGAAATATGGAAAAGACCAGCAGAAGATGATGGCAGAGACGCGGAAAGTGCAAAAAGAGGTGGGAGTAAATCCCATTGCTGGTTGCCTTCCTGCGCTCGTGCAAATGCCTGTGTTTATTGGACTGTTCCACGTGTTGCGTTCCTTCAACCGCACCGGAACTGGCCATAGCCAGCTAGGGCTTTCTGTTGAGGTCAACCGAGAGACCCCCAACTACATCTTCTCTGCTGAAGACGTTCAGTCATTCCTCGACGCTCGTATCTTTGGCGTGCCACTGTCCTCATATATTTCGATGCCCGCTGATATGTACAAGGCATTCCAGCCTGTAGATTTTACCCGGGTCAACATTATCGCCGTGGCAGCTCCGCTGATTCTGATCATCGTGGTAGCAACGCATATGAACGGACGTTTGTCTGTTAACCGCCAAAAAGCACGGCGCGAGTCTGGTTTGCAAGCCGCACCTACTAGTGGCCAGATGCAAATGCAGATGGACTTGATGAACAAGATGATGCTTTGGTTTATGCCTCTGACCATCCTGTTCACAGGTGTTTTGTGGCACCTAGGCCTATTGTTCTACATGGTGGCAAACAACATTTGGACCTTCTTCCAGCAGCGTTGGATCTTTAATAAGATTGACGCGGAAGAAGCTGAAGAAATTGAAGCCAAAAAGGCTGCAAAGCGGGCAACAGCTCCAAAGCCCGGGCAGCGCCCACAGAACCCTAAGAAGGGTAAGAAAAAATAATTTTCTTCCGCTTACTGCCGTCACCACACATGGTGGCGGCAGTTTTGCTATTCAGTTTTGGTGGAGTGCATGAACGATGTGTTCACTTTCCCGTTTTGGGGCCGGTAGTGTCATATCAGCGTGATAGCGTTGTAACCGTACCGGATGTATGTGAGTCGGTAGAAGGCATGAAGGATGGTTCCACGTGAAACATGAGGAAAATAACGGCACCGAGCATGGGCTTGAGCTGACCCCTCCTCCGGAGATAGCCGCAGAAATTTTCGGATCTCTGCTGGATAAAGCGGTGGAATACCATCGTTTATTGGCTACCGATGGCTCTACACGTGGATTTATCGGTCCCCGCGAAATCCCTAAACTATGGGATCGTCACATACTTAATTGTGCAGTTATAGGCGAAGCGATGGACTCCAATGCTCGCGTTGCGGATATTGGTTCCGGTGCTGGTTTGCCAGGCATCCCTCTCGCACTTGCTCGCCCCGATCTGGAGATAACCCTCATAGAGCCGTTACTCAAACGCTCTGTTTTTCTGGGGGAAGTGAAGGATTCTCTGGGTCTAGATAACGTGACCATAATGAGGGGACGCGCAGAGGAAAAAGTGATTCGAAACGAGCTAGGGCTTGTTGACGTAGTGACCTCACGTGCAGTGGCTCCGCTAGGAAAACTTGCGGGCTGGTCGCTTCCCCTAGTTCGTCTTGGAGGGAAAATGATCGCTATGAAAGGATCCTCTGTAAAAGAAGAGCTTGCCCGTGATGAAAAAATGATTTTTAAAGCTGGCGGCGGGAAAATCAAGATTTTTACGGTGGGTGATCAACTTGAAGACCCAACTACGCTGATTTCTATCCGAAAAGTTCGCTAAATCGACATTGGACGGTGTGGAACCGTCTGCCTTCTAGGTATTAAAGTAAAAAAGTACACTTTGGGCGGGATAGGGCCCTCGATTTCATAGACGAGAAGGGACGCATGGACGACCAGAACTGGGAAGATACACCGATTGCTGCTGCGGCACGCCGCGCGGCTCAGGTGTTGACACCGAATAGCCTGCACCTGCCCCGTCCAGATAGCTCTCGCAGGTTGACTGTAGCTAACCAAAAAGGTGGCGTGGGAAAGACCACCTCTTCAGTTAACCTCGCAGCGGGGCTTGCGATTAATGGTCTAAAAGTTCTTGTTATTGATCTTGATCCACAGGGAAATGCTTCCACTGCTCTAGGGGTTGACCACCGTGCTGGAACTTTGTCGAGCTATGAATTGCTCATTGGTGAATGCGCGGTAGAAGACGCGCTGCAAGAGACAACAGCCTCTGAGAACCTCTTCTGTATTCCTGCAACCATCGATTTAGCTGGTGCTGAAATTGAGCTTGTTAATCTAGTCCGGCGGGAATATCGACTAAGCGATGCCCTCAATACGGAGTATATGCAGCAGGCGGAATTCGATTACATCTTTATCGATTGTCCCCCCTCGCTTGGCTTACTCACCATCAACGCGATGACCGCCGTTGATGAAGTGCTTATCCCCATTCAGTGTGAATACTATGCTCTGGAGGGCGTAGGACAGCTGCTAAACAACATTACGATGATCCGGCAGTATCTCAACCCCAATCTGCATATCTCCTCAATTCTCCTAACCATGTATGACGGTCGGACAAAGCTGGCAGAACAAGTTATGGATGAGGTGCGTGGACACTTTGGCGACGTAGTATTGGGAACCAAGATTCCACGCTCTGTGAAGGTCTCAGAAGCGCCAGGCTATGGGCAAACTGTTTTGGCTTATGACCCGGGTTCTCGGGGTGCTCTCGCCTACCTTGACGCAGCACGAGAGCTGGCTACCCGTGGCGACTATGTGCCGTCGGAAAGCTCAGGCCCAATCGGCATGTCGCCCGAAGTATTACGTGAACAACAAGAGCAAAACCAGAGTGACGGCGAAGCCGACCACGCGGATGAGACCTCGAAGGAGTAAGAAAGATGGCACAGGAAACTCGTAAAGGTGGTCTCGGTAGAGGAATTGGCGCGCTGATAACCGGTAGTCCCGCACCGGGACAGCGAATCGGCGCCTCTGCGGCAGACGTGGTTTTTGGTGGTGCGGCCGAGAAAAAGAAACAATCGCATTCCCCACGCGATGCCAAAGGCGCTCGCATTAGCCCTATCATTGCGCAAGCCGTGGAAAAACAGTCTGCAGGCTCGCGGGGAGCAGACCAGCAACTTGAGGAATTCGGCGCTACCTACCGGGAGATTCCCATTGGATTAATTATTCCCAATGAGAAAAACCCTCGTAGCGTTTTTGATGAGGAAGACCTTGCCGAGCTGGTTCATTCCATCCGCGAGTTTGGACTACTCCAGCCCATCGTGGTCCGTGAGGCTGCCGATGATCGCTATGAGATCATCATGGGTGAGCGTCGTTGGCGTGCGTCCTCCAAAGCTGGTCTGAAGACTATTCCCGCAATCGTCCGTAAAACCGACGACTCGGAGATGCTGCGCGATGCTCTCTTGGAGAACATTCATCGTGTTCAGCTTAACCCCTTGGAAGAAGCAGCTGCCTATCAGCAGCTACTGCAGGAATTTGGCGTTACTCAGAATGAACTAGCGGATAAACTTGGTCGCTCCCGTCCAGTAATCACCAATATGATTCGCTTGCTCGCCCTTCCAGTAGCAGTGCAACGCAAAGTAGCGGCCGGTGTGCTTTCCGCTGGACACGCTCGGGCGCTCCTGGGTGTAAAAGGCGGTGAAGCGCCTCAGGTTGCTCTGGCCGACCGTATCGTCGCTGAGGGGCTTTCTGTTCGAGCAACAGAAGAAGCCGTCACGTTGATGAACCGTGGTGAAAAACCAGCACCAAAGAAGCGGGAAAAGGCTCCAACTCCTGAGTTCCTTACCAACGCTGCAAACCGTCTTGCAGACGGGCTAGACACCAAAGTGTCTGTGAGCATGGGAAAGCGTAAAGGAAAAATTGTTGTGGAGTTTGGTGGTCGTGAAGATTTTGACCGCATTATGGGACTGCTTGGCGGAAACAGCGAAGGATAATAACCGCACTAACAGCTTCTTGTGAAAGGCTCTTGGTGATATGAACATACGGATCGAGGCCCTAGACTTAGAAGGTATCCCCCGGATACATTCGAGGGCGTCGAAAAGCGTGTTCTGGGAGTTGGAAGAATCAGCAGCGTTGCGTGCCTCTGCTGCTGGTACGCCTACATTGGAAAAAGAAGCTTGGTTAGCCGCTATGCTGTCTGCATACGGAACCTGTGGCTTCAATATCACAAGCGCAGACAATTTCGCCTCGGGTAATCCTCGAGCCTATGCGACTCTCCTCTATTGCCCAGCCTCTGAGGCTCCAGGGTGCGCTCGACTGCCTACGGCTCCCCTAACTAGTGACGCCTATGTGCTGACCTCTCTTCACTGTGATCCCAACATGGTGGGCAGTGGTCTAGAAACAATGCTTCTCGACGCAGCCATTGTTCACCTTGCAAGACAAGGAATAAAAGCCCTTGAGGCTTTTGCTCGGGACGAGTCCTTTTGCGACGATCCCTTTCATCCACAACCAGAGAACATCCAGCGCATAGTGAACTCTGCGGAGGAGATAGGACTGATGACGGTGGAATTATTGGAGTCTGCTGGGTTTGAGATCATTCGGCATCATCCCGTGTTACCTCTCCTACGCCTTCACTTACCTCCAGAGCATGCGCTACTCACCGTTGAAGCAATAGAACCTCTGCTTGCCAACGTGACAGTGTAAAACACAGAAAAATGGTGGTCTTCCTAAAAGGAAAACCACCATGGAAAATTTAGAGCATGCCCTGTTCTAGCATCTCTGCGAACTTGTACGTGCCTGTGGGCTGATCATCATCATCGAGGAGATATAAGCGCTTGACGGCCACCACGATTGCTTCTGCGATCGCGTCTCTATGCTTAGGATCAGTCAAAATGGTGACGTCGTGGGGATTAGTGAGATAACCCAAGACCACTTCGATGGTGGGCATGGCAGTGATACGGAGCAGATCCCAGGTCCTGCCGTGGTTACCGCAGTTGACCAGATCAGTGCGAGCGCTGATCTCTCGCTGGATGAATCCACTCAGCATCTCGCCGGTAAGGGAGCTGGTTCCGGCCTCAGAACCGAAATAAAAAGTGGCAACGCCGTTTGCTTTATCATTTTGATATTGGTCGCATTGCAAACAAATCATGACGTCAGCGTCAAAAGCATTGGCTATATCTGCACGCTCAAGGTGTGAAGGATTATCCTGCCTAGGCCTGGAAATAATGGTCTCCATCCCGGCAGCGATCATGCGTCCCTCTACCCGAGTAGCAAGATCCCATAGAATTTCTTCTTCAGTGATCTCCCCATAAGGTCCCTGAACCACTTGTCCACGTGAGTTACCGCCCAAAGAGGGGTCGATAACTACGCGTTTACCGGCGAGCATAGGGCCGGCATCGCGGACACGCTCGCGCTCACGAAGCGCTTGAGGCGAACCGCCGGTGATTCTGCGTCCAAGACGTCCAAACGCACGGATTGTCTCAGGGCCGCAGACACCATCGCTCTTCAGTCCATAATTGACCTGATAACTGAGCAACGCCTTGTATGTGTTTTCACCAAATCTGCCATCGACGCGATCGGTATAAAAACCGAGCTCTTGAAGCTGCGTTTGCAACTGCACTACGTCGTCGCCAACAAAGATATTATTCGGCTCAAAGCTAAGAACTCGGGCACCGAGCTTATAGGATGCCTCGCGGAGGGCACGGAGTGTGACCTCATTGATTTCACCGCTAGCGATGATGCCCCGAGCCTGTTGCATCCCCTTAATTACTTCGGCGAGGTCCTCGTCAAAGTAAGTCTCTGGGTCAGTGAACGTTTGCCCCTTAGACTGCTTGATTTCTTTATCAGAGTCCGGCACAAGACCAAGGCGTGTCAGTGCTGTTCTGACTTCAGCGACGCGCGGGCTGTGGTCACCTACTCGCAAGATGTCAGACACACTGCTCCTTTCCAATAACGAGTGGTCAAGCCAAAATACCGGTTAACGGCAAAGTGATGGCTTTGTAATCCTCGTCAAAGGATACCAGCTACTGGTGTGAACGCAGTTTTGCCACGATCTCTGATTTGGGGCGAACTCCAACAAATTCGGCGACTTTCTGGCCATCTTTGAAAATAAGGACGGTAGGAATCGACATAATTTGGAACATTGCGCCTAGATTTCGCTCGGCATCGACGTCGACTTTGCCCACTACGACTTCGTCGCCCATCTCAGCAGCGATCTCATCAATGATCGGGCCAAGCTTTTTGCATGGTCCACACCATTCTGCCCAAAAATCGACGAGAACTGGCTTATCAGAGTCAATGACGGTTGTTTTAAAAGTGGCCTCGGTCAAAGCGATAGGTGCATTCATGTGGTTTCTCCTTATGCGTAGGTGGTGTGTAGAGACTAGGAAGGTAAAGCAATAGTGAGATTAGGCATCGAGGGCTGCGAGATAATTCTCGGCGTCTATAGCTCCCCGACAACCGGACCCCGCGGCGGTGATTGCCTGCTGGTAGTGAGCGTCGACAAGATCTCCTACGGCAAAGACACCAGGAACATTGGTGCGAGTGGAAGGCTCTTCTACCCGAACATAGCCAGCATCATTGGTATCCACTACTCCGCGGAATAAATCAGAGCGAGGATCATGGCCGATGGCTACGAACATTGCCGTGACATCGAGAATAGAGGTTTCTCCTGTGGCAGTGTCTGTGAGCTCCAGCCCGCTTACAGTGTTCTCCCCCAATACCTTGGATACGGTATTGTTGGTGAGGAATTTGATCTTGTCGTTATTTTTTGCTCGCTCCAACATGATGGCAGAGGCACGGAATTCTTCGCGACGGTGAACGATGGTCACAGATTTAGCAAACTTGGTGAGGAATGTTGCCTCTTCCATGGCAGAATCGCCGCCGCCGATGACAGCGATGTCATGATCGCGGAAGAAGAATCCATCACATGTGGCACATGCAGAGACGCCCCGACCAAGAAGGGTTTGTTCGCCTTCTGCACCGATATAGCGAGGCGCAGAACCTGTGGCCAAGATGACGGAACGAGCGTGGAACTCTTGGTCGTCGACCCAGATCTTCTTGATCTCCCCTTCAAGCTCTACCTTGGTTACCAACTCCATTCGGAGATCTGCCCCAAAACGCTCGGCTTGGGAGCGCATGTTGTCCATGAGGTCTGGCCCCATGATGCCTTCTGGAAAACCAGGGAAGTTTTCTACCTCTGTGGTGGTCATCAGAGAACCACCGAATTCGATTCCCTCGAAAACAATGGGCTTGAGCTCAGCGCGAGCCGCATAGAGTGCTGCTGTATAGCCGGCTGGGCCAGAACCGATGATGGCTACGTCGTGCACTGTGGTCGCGTTGGGTGCTTCGGACATGAGGTTGCCTTCCTAGCTGTTGTAACTGAATCTAGCAGGGCCAGATATATGGAGAAAGCACTTGTGAGTATCTCCGTAGGTGCTTTTGTGATCCTGGCTCAGTGTAGCCGTTGGCCGCAGCGCCTCAGCATTCTCATAGGTTACTTTCTTTTTGTTCCTAACAAGTTAGGGCAAGCTTGCATTCCCAACGTGACAAGGACAACGTTTATATAGCCCTTATGTCCTAAAGCTCTTCGAATACGGGATTGAGAAGACTTCTCAGAGTCTTTCGCGCCCGCGCCCGACGCGATTTGATCGTTCCCGGTCGAACTTTTTCTATCTGTGCGGCAACGTCAACGTCGTATCCAGCAAAATCGACTAAGAGGATGGCATTTCTCTGCTCGGAGGGCAGCATGTTTACGGCTTGAGCTACCTCCATGGACAGAGCGTGATCCTTGAATGGATCATGGCTAAGCTCGCAGTCTAGCCGGGAGCGTGTTTCCATGAGTGGCTCTAACGGAAGATTGTCTCGATGCGTGCATCGATAAATATGGTCGTAGGCCGTGTTAAAGACAATCCGATAAAGCCAGGTATTTAAGGAAGAATCTCCCCGGTATCGCTCTAGGCTGCGTACAGCCTTGAGCATTGCTTCCTGCATGATGTCGTCGGCATCAGAATCGCAGTAGCTGTGCCGACGTGCAAGCCACCACAGACTACGGTAGTGCCGCTTAGCAATTTCATTAAAAGCTTGATTGTCGCCTTCCAGGAACTGTAGAACGAGATCAGAGTCGTGGGTCTTTGAGCGACACAGCTTTGTTTTAGTTCCGGATGCATCATGCTCGATCGTGGTGGACGCGACTGCACAGTGCACTATTTCCCCCCATAGTGTTGCGGTGTCGTTTTGTAGCGACACGGTGATTCTTTAATTCTCCCGTCTAATCTTGACTAAGAAATCGCGTGGGCAAGATGTTCTTTTTGCCCAATGAATTGGATGTTACAGATATGCAGAAAGAAGAATTTTAATGTTCTGACCTGTATAAAAGTGGGTTTATGGCTTTTGGTGTGACTTTAGTAGCCCACAAAACCGCTATGGATATACGCGAAAACGCATATACAAGGAGCTGAAGAGGTGAGGTTCTGCATAAAAGTGATAATTGCGGTTTTATAGTAAGAAAAAGAAAACTGTGGTGGGAAAGAATAGATCATTCTTTCCCACCACAGTTTTGCGTAGTACGCCTAAGAAGTAGCTACCACCGTGACGTTGTGCACCTTCATAGAAGCATTGTCGGGGGTCCCCGTGACCCACACCAGAATGGAGGTGACTAACGGCTCGTTATCTAGAGGAATCCGGGTCTGCATAGAAGAAACCTTTTGTTCTTCTAACAGTTGAGCAGAATCCAGGGAAGAAAGATGTGGATCTTCTACTTGGTAGATAGACACCTTTGCCGGGATACCATTGCTCTCTACTACAACCGAGCTAGCTTGGTGCGGCTGAGCAAGTGTAATGAGGAGACCAGCCCCCTGCCCCTTTGCTAGCGGCCCGGTGGACCAAGCACTAGATTTATCTGGATCAATAGCTAGCTGTGCAGTAGACGTGGATTCGCGATTGGGAATTGTGCCGCTAGGTGACCATGCAGTAGCGCTTTTTATAGGGGCAACAATGCTAGGAACCTCTGATGCATCAGAGGGCCTGGAGTGAACAATGGGATCGCTATTTAGAGGAGTCTGACCGTGGCTACTGCCAAACAGACTAGTGATATAACCAGTAATCAAAGCGACGGAGACAACAATAACTGCCACAGCTATGGCAATAATTGCACGGCTGATGTTGCTAAAACCAGCGCTACCAAAGCCCGGAGTATTGCGGGGTTTTGGAGTAGCTTCTTCCTTGATCACGAGGTGATCCTCAGCAACTGAAGGAGAATCTGGAAGGTCTGCAATGGCATGCGGAAGCTCGGTGGCATCCACACGTAGTAGATCGGTAATTTCCTGCGGAGCAGTGTCCACCTGAATAAGCGTGCCCAGTGCGGTGCGAATACTGCGCATGTCGCGTTCGTAGGAGGAATCAGACAAGACTGCGGGGAACGCAAGAATGGCCATACCATCCGTGTTAATACGGATGCGTGCGTGATTATCAATGCCTAACGGGGTATGCGCAGCTAGCGCAAACTGTGCGGCCTGACTGATCGGCTCAAAAGCATAGGCGGCAGCATAAGGATTAACAGGTGTATTAGCTACGGAAGCTAGTGAGGAACCAGCAACCCAATCGGCAACCACCAAGCAACCGTTGCGATAAGACAAAACTTCAATATTTGGTGCGATCGCTGGATGATTGAGATTAGCTAGCGCACGAGTACGGCGTGATACCTCTGCTGCTTCCCCAGCAGCAGCCGCGGGGGTCGCGGGGGCTTGCGGCGCTTTGCCCGATGTATCCACAAAGATCAAAGCCACTTCCCTACCAGTGGCTTTTTCTCTAGCTTGCCAAAAACGCGCAGTAGAAACAGAGCCATGGTCTGCCAACAAACGGAAGCGGCCATCGGAGACCTGAGCGCCAGGAACGAGTCGTGGGCCGCGGACGATACCAGCAGACATAGGTGCCGGGATCGGAGTGGCATTGAATGTGTCGTCGAATGCCATTACCTCGTTGGCTATAGCCTGACGGGTTGGCACCATAGCGTCTGTTTGCGGGACACGCATATGGATGATGCGGCGCATACCTGGAATACGTTGAAGGGCGTAACCAAGATTCACTACTTCTTCTAGGCCGGAGCGAGAAAGAACGAGGCCCGTGCAAAGAAGAAAGACGATGCCGACAATACTGAGATGAACAAGTAGACCGAAGTTACCCAAGGCGCTGAAAAAGCCACCCATAAATTGATCGAGGATATAACTCAGAGCAAGAGCCACAAGAATACCTACGCCAGAAGCAATAAATGCCCAGGTGCTCGTCTTTAGTACCTCGCGTCCGCCGAGATTACCAAGTTTACGCCTCAGTAACATTGCGCCGATGATTGCGCCGGCAACAAATCCAAAGCCGTTAGCCGCACCAAGGAGAATCACTACCCGGCTGGAATCCGTAGCAGCGTATGGAGCGATAACGGAGAGAACTATCTTGGTACCGGTGATACCGGCGATGATGAAGGTAGGAGTCCATGCCTCTTCGCGTGCATAAAAAACTCGCAGGTGCAGCAGAACCAACGCATAGGGCAACAATGTAAACGCAGAAAAACTAAGCGTCCAACCGAGGATAGTTGCGGACTCCGCGTCGAAGCGTCGATAAGCAAAAAGCCCGAGACCAATGCGCTCACCATACGCTGTAAAAAAGATGACGATGGGGATTAACGCGATATATGTGAGCTTTGATCCGACGATCAAGTCACGAACCACTGCTTTATCATCACCATCGGCGGCGTTGCGGGAAAGACGCGGCATGATGGCAGTAAGTAAAGTGACGCCGATAATCCCGTAAGGAACCTGTAATAACAGCCAGTGCTGTTGATAGATGTTTGGTGCGCCCTCATCAGAAAAAGAAGCGATACGGGTAGTAAGCATGTAGCCGACCTGAGAGATCGCCACATAAACAATGATTGCCGTAGCCATTCCCCCGAATTGTTTCAATCGCGCATCAATGCCCCACAAAGGCTTGAGAGATATTCCGGCCTTGCGGATCGGCGGGATCATAATCAACGCTTGAACAACCACTCCCAGCGTGGTTCCGACTCCCAGGAGCAGTATGTGCGGGTCTGTGACGCTAGAGGGCGCTGTGGGATCAAGCTCATTAGGGAGCAGCATGTACAACACAAGCACCGCAATAGTGATCACATTGTTTGCTACCGGTGCCCAAGCACCAGGTTTAAAGATTTGCTTGGTGTTGAGCACTGCCATGAGCAGAGAAAACATTCCATAGAAGAAAATCTGCGGAAGCAGGATATAAGCAAAGCTAGTAGCTTGGACAATATTGACTTTGCCATCTGTACCTAGCATTATCCGGCTCAGAAGTGGCGCAGTGATGATCGCTCCGACTGTGACTACTCCGAGCAATACCGCCGCCAGGGTAAAAAGTCTCCGGATAAAAGTGGCGCCTCTATCGGGGTCTTCTTTTTCCGCGCGAATAAGAACGGGAACTACCAAAGACGTGAGTACCGCACCTAATACAATCTCTGTAATGAGGTTAGGCAGAGTGTTTGCGGTGTTGAACGCCGAGGCAATCGCTCCGCCTAGGCTGGTGGAGATTAAAACGGTACGCAGAAATCCCGTAATGCGTGAGAAAAGAGTGGCTATCGCCATGGATCCTGTGGAGCGTACGACGTCATTATCGCTGGTATTGGCAGTATTGGAGTCTCCATGCGCCGGTGAAGCGGAAGTCGTCGAGGTACTGTCTGCTGCAGTATGGGCGGATTGCTCTCTATCCAGGGTAACTACTGAGGCTGCCTGAGCCTCTTGCTTAACGCTTGCCGACGCCTCCCCGCTGGCCGTGGTACTGCTTCCAGCGGGAGTGCTCAAAGTGGCAGTTCCAGCGTTGTTTTCACAAGGAGATTCCGCAACCGAGTGTCGAGCGGGATCTTTGTCCAACTTGGAACGATCCTCACTGGGGTGTACTGAGGAACTGGCGTGACGAGGTCGAGCTTCAGGGACTGGCGCCGGTGCCGCGGGAGGCACGATACGGTACCTGGTCCCCTTGTTAGGGGGCGTGCTCTCAGATGAGTTCACCTGGAAATCCTGTTTCTTTTCTATAGTCGCCGCCATCGGTTTCTTACGAGTCGGAGGGACTGAAACTCGTGTGGCGTCAAAGGGAACGACCGGGGCGATCAGTATTGTTCTTGTTGTAGCTCAAAAGCTGTTTCAAGGGGGACATCTCTACGCTATGTTTGCGAGGATTGAAGACCTGTCCCAGAATCATCCGAGTTGCTATCACCGCTGGTGCGATCCCCATCGCGGACCGATCCCTCACTACGGCGCCGTGGTCTTCGTATGGGTTGTTTTGTAGCTGAAGCTGGAGAAGTAAGAGGACTCGTTGTTGCTTTGACTTCGCGTTGCGGACGACGTTTACGTTTGACAAAGAAACGCAAGAACAACAGAGCAAAGAGTCCTAGGACCACGGTGAGGGCGATCCCAGACTGTCCTACAAAACCAGATCGGGTTTGTACCGCGATAGTCACAGGGTTGGAGATCGCCGCACCCGTCGGGGTGGCCAGCCATAATTTGAGGTTGGTCTGGTCATCGTCGTCGGGAAGCTGCGCGATCATTTGCGCAGTGATAGAACCCTTTGCGGGGATGAGCAGACTGTCTTTGACTTTAATTGACGCTCCCTCAGGGCCGTTGAAGCGAATGCGTGCATCGACGGGAAGTGGAAGTCCATTCTTTGCGGCGATAAGTAGCGGCGAGGAAGGAGAAAGTCTGGTGTATACGTTGCCTGGGGATAGCAAAGTAACGGAGCTGCGCAGCTCTGTGAGGGCATCACGGTTCTCATTAGATAAAGCGGTCGCCCGAGCGATCTTTTGATCAAAACTATTGATGGAGCGTCGTCCGTTAACGCTGAGAGCACGAAGGAGATCCTGCCGTAATGGGGCAGTGAAATTATAAGGAGAAAGAGCAATAGCGGTGTCATTAAACATGAGGCGCGTGAGGTCATCGGTGTAATCCGATTGCTGACGAGCCCTCAAAATCTCTGTGTCTGAAACTACCGTTGGATCGTCGTAAGGAGCACCGTATCTGCCTTCTACCAGTCCACTGCTGGAGACACTGCTGGATGATTCATCGCCATTTGCGGACGTCGCAGCCGCTGCTGCAGTTCGCCCAGCAAGTTCCTCCTCCTGTTGCTGCGACATGGTGACATAGTCGCGCAGACTCATCGGTACTGCCGAGTGCTCCTGCAAAAGAGTAGAGACTACGTCGAGCCAAGAACGAGGATTTCGGATCGACGTGGGCATCATCAACAGAGTGGGCTGGGAATTTTCCGCAACAGCTGCATCGATAGCAGCTGCACCGGTAGCCATCCGAGCGGCCTCTGAGTCCAGCGAGTAATCAAAGCGAATATCGTAATTACCGTATCCCGCTGTCACTGGCTTTGGGGATGCCTGAGCAAGTGTGGCAGACAATGAACCTTGATATGAAACAGAACGTATTCCAGCAGCTAGCTGGCCAAAACGATCTACCTTGGGCGCCTGCCACACGGTATTATCTGCGACAAGAACGGAAACCGGCACCTGCGCAGTGGGAGCAGTGGTGGGAGCAATGGAATCACGGATACTATCCAGCGAGGCCTCAGAATCCTTAGCTGGGGATTCCTTGAGTGAACCTTCATCCGGTTGAGACTTAGTTTCCTTAGCCTTTATCGCCTCCCATGCCGCACTGATATCACTGGTAGCTGGGGGGTTTGTTCCGTCTGTGCTTTCTTTTTGATCAGCCCAACCCAGGGTGGCTGCTGCCTGTGCCGTGATGTAACCCGTACCAGGGATCACAATGTTGGACTCTGGGGTGATTCCCAGTACATCCTTAATCACTCCGGCCCCTCGCTGGAGGGCCTCTCGCATCAGCCACGGGTTGTTGGTCTTAGCCACGGCGTTGAGGTCAGCATTAGCCCACGGCATAGCCACAGTACAGGTACCTTCTGTAGCTTTTTCTAATTTGGCCAGCCAATCGGTGGCGGCTTTTTGCCCTTTGCCGGGGATGGTCGTTTCTGTTTCGTCCTCAAAGTTCCAGGAGTCGCGGAGGCGCCTATTCTCCGATACTGAGCTGGGACGTTGTGCCGCTACGCTATAGCCCTCGGACATACGCCGAGTGACATCGAGAAATTGCGGATCGATGGCTAAACAACTTGCTGTGCTGATCTCTGGTGTTAATGTACGGGCGGCAAGGTAGGCGTCGAGAAGCTGATCTAAGCGGCCACCATGTGCAATCTCTTCAGTCAGTGCTTCTGAACGCATGATGAGTGGAGCTCGTTCGGGCGCCTCGCCTGTCTCCCCGCCAACGATATCGACTTCCGCGGTCAGAGGTAGGACCATGCTGAGTCGCTTTGGTTCCGGTGTTACGCTCGCGGGTTTACCCGTGGCGGATGCAGAGAGCAGGAATCGCTGGGTGCTGTAAATATTGCCCGAGGCATCGTGCAGCCCGATCAATATGGGATACACACCGGAAGACCGCAGTTGTAGTCCTCCGAGCGCATCCGACCCGGTATCTATGCTGACGTCTATGTCTTTAGAACTGCCAGGTGCAATCTTCGATTGGAGCGGTATCGGGTGTGCAAGGTATGGGTAGGAGGAAGGGGCTGCCGCAAGAATAGTACGGGCGCCAGCAACGGTAGGCTCTGCGTCGGCGTGGCGGGCTACAATTTTTGCGGAACTCTGATCGATCGGTGAGTCCGAATTATTAATGATGCGAAGAGAAAGCTGTATTTTTTCGCCGAGCTGAACATGCGAATCGACTTTAAGGATCTGCACTTTGACCTTGGCGTTAACGTCGATTGAACGCACATCCGGGTTGATCCACCGATTAGAAGTCGGGCCCATTGGAGATAGCGGCAGTGCATCTGCGGCAGCTTGCGGCGCGTGCGCGATTGTGGCACTACACAGGGAAAGTGCAAGCAATGCTGCTCCCGCACGAGACAGCACAGATAGTGGGAAAACCCCCGTTGGATTCGTCGCCAAAAGCTCAGCGGTGTTTAAATCCGTGTGTCCGCTGAGTAGTTTGGTGAGGTTAGTCTTGCTCACCGTGGGGTTTTCCTTCCCTCTGCCTTCTCTTTAATGGCATATTCCGGAATCAAATCGTGTGCAATGCGGGCGAGTTTGCGTTCATCAGCATAAGCAAAATGTTCAATGAGCTCGTCGGCGGGGATCCAAGAGACCTCAGTAACCTCCGGATCTTCATCGTTGAGGTCGCCATCGACGTACCGCAGTAAGTGATGGTGAACTGTCTTGTGGATGCGCACGCCCTCAGACACAAACCAATAATCAATCGTGCCAAGATCCGCGAAAACTTCGCCGTGGATTCCGGTCTCTTCCCATACTTCACGCTCCGCGGTCTTGCCTTTGTCTTCGCCGGGTTCGACGTGGCCTTTAGGCATGGACCACAAAAGGCGGCCTCTTCTATCGAGCCGCCCAATGAGGGCCACATAAATGCGGGAAAGATCAACGTTATTGTTGTTATCAACTGCCTCAGCCAGTCCAGAGATCACCAGACCACCCGCAGAGGTTTCATCACGGGTATTTATTTTGGACGTTTGATACTGGTTGCGGAGGCTAGCGCGACTATTTTTTGATCGATGAGCGTTTTGTGGGCGACGTCGGCGACGCTTATTTTCCAGTGTGGATGTGGACGTGGGTGTGGAGCGCTGAGCGGTGCGCTGTCCCGTCCTTGTGCGTCGTTTGCGTCGAGTAGCGCGAGATTCATTATCCCCAGACTCGTGTGCCTGAGGTGTGGTTGTTCCTTGATTCTCCTTGCGTTTCGCAGCACTCCGCGATGTAGTTGAGCGGGAGCCGTTTTTACGGGATTTACTGGACTTGTGGGCCTTGTTAGTTTTCTGCCCGCGGGAAGAGCTGCCGTGAGCGTTTTCTTGAGACGAGCTCTTTTTGCTTTTCGACGCGCGCTCCTCGCCGGAAGTCTGAGCGTTAGCGTTGCGTTGTGAATCAGCGCGCTTTTTCTCCGATTGCTGGGTTGCGGAAGCGCGGCCCCCTTCTGCAGTTCGATGTGACTGCGAAGAGCGCCCTGTCTGATCACTGCCAAGACGGCGTGACCGCGTGCGTCTTCTGCGCCGTGGAGCGGTGGATTCTGTAGAATTCACCGAACTCAGGCGCGATTGTTCGTTTTCGCTCATCTCGCTGATCGTATCCTTTTCAACCTGGAGAAGGTACCTTTGAACCGCTTCTTTAAAAGAAAAGAGTAATCGTGGTCAGCTTTTGTGGTGTATTTAGCCATACTTCTGCTTAACAAATAGGGAAGAAAGTGGGTATCTTGGCCCAAAAGTGGAAGATTTGTCGCAGGCCTGAAAGTAGACGTGACCACTATAACTTTAATAAATATAAGTGAGGTATAGCCCATCTGAATGGGGAGGACTAGTTGAAATAAGTGGTGAGTTAATCACTATTTATGAGTCTTTATAAGGAAAGTTGGCCGGCAAGGCTGGCGAAAGCACCATGTCGATGTGTGGGGTAGATATACGATAAACGTTATCTAACTGGGGCGTAGTGCGGAAATATAATGGTACTAGAGCCAAGCAGGTAGACTCATGCGCGTGAATTTACAGAGTAAGCAGCACGCAATCATTACTAATGATGGTTCGCATACCGCAGGGGTAGTGAACCCATCTCTCGCCGCGTCCTCTGTTGCCCCCTATGATGCCAGCTCTGTCGAGGGGACTTCGGCAATCGGTTCTCCGGACCGAATTGAGCTTCTTGCTCGTGCGCAAAAAACATTGGCAGATCTTTCTCCTCTGTTAGCTCCCCTTGCGCAGCTTTTTCAAAAGCGTGGGCATCGCCTTTACCTCGTAGGAGGTTCTGTGCGAGATGCCCTTCTTGATGAGCTTGGCAACGACCTGGACTTCACCACAGATGCTCGACCAGAGACTGTGATGGAGATTCTCAACGACTACACCTCTGTAGTGTGGGATACCGGTATCGAGTTTGGAACGGTGTCTGCAGAAAAAGATGGGCAACAAATAGAGATAACCACGTTCCGTTCAGACGTATATGACGGGAAAACGAGAAATCCGGAGGTGCAGTTCGGCGATTCATTGGAGGGCGACCTCATTCGGAGAGACTTTCGGGTGAACGCCATGGCCGTGGAAGTGCATCCTACTGGAGAAATGACGTTCCATGATCCTGTCAAAGGCATGGATGACCTGGTGAAAAAAGTTTTAGACACCCCTTCTCTGCCTGAGCAGAGCTTTAATGATGATCCATTGCGTATGCTTCGTGCCGCCAGGTTTGTCTCGCAACTAGAATTTTCTGTTGCTGACCGCGTTGATAATGCCATGACGCAGATGGCAGATCAGATAGATCGCATCACCGTGGAACGTATACAAGTGGAGCTGGATAAATTACTTTGTGGGCGGGCCCCATGGGATGGCATTGACCTCATGGTGGACACGGGACTCGCAGAGCGCATCATTCCGGAAATTCCAGCGCTGCGTCTTACCCAGGACGAACACAGGCAGCACAAGGATGTGTATCTGCATTCGCTTACGGTATTGCGCCAGGCTATGGAACAAGAAGAAGACGGCCCGGATGTGGTACTGCGATGGGCCTCACTCATGCATGATTGTGGCAAGCCTGACACTAGGGCGTTCACGGATGAAGGGAAAGTCAGCTTTCATCACCATGAAATTGTGGGTGCCCGAATCATGCGTGCGCGTATGCGGGCCCTCAAATACTCCAAGCAGATGGTGAATGATGTAAGTGACCTTATTCGCCTGCATATGCGATTCCATGGGTTTAGTGAGGGGGAATGGACAGATTCCGCTGTGCGCCGTTATGTAACGGATGCCGGTCCCCTACTTTCTAAATTGCATAAACTTGTCCGTGCGGATTGCACAACACGCAACAAGAAGAAGGCAGCTCGACTCCAGCGAACATATGATCATCTGGAGGAGAGAATCGCGGAAATCGCGGAACGGGAAGATCTTCAACGAGTGCGTCCCGACCTCGATGGAAACGAGATTATGAAGATACTTGATCTTCAACCTGGTCCTGATGTGGGTAGGGCATGGTCTTTTTTGAAAGAGCTACGGCTAGAACGTGGTCCTTTGCCTAGTGAAGAAGCTATTGCGGAGCTCAAAGCATGGTGGTTGCAAAGCCACAGTAATGCCGATGCATCCGAGTCGGGGTCCTAGAAGGAAATAAGGAAGGTGCAGGATATGTATGCAGATCGGTTGTTCAACGCTATGGAGCGCAATCAACCGGCTCCGGGGATGCTGCTCATTGCAGCGCCTTCCATGGAGGATCCCGTGTTTGCTCGGAGTGTCATTTTGCTTCTTGAGCATAATGAGGCAACCACGTTCGGCGTAAACCTTGCGTCCCGCAGCGACGTCGCCGTGTTTAACGTCATGCCGGAATGGGCTCCTTTGGTTTCTAAACCTCAGGCTCTTTATATAGGTGGTCCCCTTAATCAGCAAGGGGTTATAGGGATAGGGGTCTCTGCACCCGGAGTGGATATCGTTTCGCATCCGCATTTCAATCGTTTGGCTAATAGATTGGTGCACGTAGATCTGCGTACGCAACCGGAAGATGTAGCCGCAGATCTTTCGGGACTGCGTCTTTTTGCCGGTTATGCAGAATGGGAACCAGGGCAATTGAATGAAGAGATTGAAAAGGGTGAATGGTATGTTGCGCCCGCTTTGTCTTCCGATGTGACTGCTGCTGGAAATGTGGATGTTTGGGGTGATGTAATGCGGCGCCAGCCGATGCCACTCCCCTTGTATTCGACGTATCCTATGGACGTATCGGAAAACTAAGTTTTAGCTTAGGGTTATATCTGGCTCCTATGTGAGTTTTTTCTTGCGAGTGTCGCGTTCCGTATGGGACGGGCACTCGGTTTCTTCTAGTCCTATCTCCTTGGTGTTCGCCTTTTGGGAGGAATATTAACAAAAGAGGTTGTGATGGTTTCACGTGAAACATCGTTCGAAATTCGCGCCGGGATTAAAGAATCTTGGGCCGTTGCCTTAGGGCTTATTCCCCTAGGCCTTGCTTTTGGTTTACTGGTGACGCAATCGGGATTTGCCTGGTGGTGGGCGCCAATCTTTTCCATTGTGATTTATGCAGGCTCAATGGAGTTTCTTGCGCTGACGCTTGTTACTGGTGGAGCGGGGCCTGTGTCCGCGGCGATCACAGCTTTTATGGTGAATTTCCGTCATATCTTTTATGGGCTCACGTACCCGCGTGACCGAATAAAATCGGTTATTGGCAGGGTGTATTCCACATATTCGCTTACTGACGAGGCCTATGCGATTGTCTCGGCTCGTCCAGAAGCTGGAAACATCTCCAGTAGTCGCTTGCTGACGATCCAAGTTTTTTGCCATGCTCTATGGGTGTTGTCGGGCGTTGCTGGGGCGCTAGCAGGTGCAGCCCTACCGCAAGGGATTCAAGGAATGGAGTTTGCTCTCACGGCGCTTTTTGTGGTTCTGGCTTGGGAATCATTCCGCAATAATCAAGATTGGTCATTGCCGTTTTTTGCCATTGTCTTATCCATAATTGCAGCACTGATTTCTACGCAGAAGATGCTCATCATTGCGCTCGTTGCTTATTTTCTCTTGCTGTTCGTGCGTAGTACTCAGCCACGCTTAGACGCTGCCCTGACCTGGAAGGTGAAGAAATGACACTTGCTCAGTTGGGTTTGCCCGATGGGGTCACACTTTCCTCTGTGCTTATCGTGCTTTTGCCAGCGGCTGTTATTACTTTTATGCTTCGGTGGCTTCCTTTTTCCGCGGTTAAGCTCCTTAAAGGCAGTGCGTTGATGTCCATGCTCGCGATAACCATGCCTGTGGGTGTGATGGTGGTGTTAGTTATGTACACGCTTTCTAATGCGCGAGGCGCTACGGGAGGCCTTCTTCCTGCGCTCATTGCCACAGCTGTGACGTTGCTTTTGCACTGGTGGCGGAAGGACTGTGGCTTATCCATCATCGGTGGAACAGTTTTCTATATGTTTTTGGTCAACCTGGTGTGGTGATCCTTTTCCGTCTTTAACACGCAAAAATCGGCTTTCCAGCACAAGTACAGATGTTGGGAAGCCGATTTTCTTAGTGTATCTCAGGGAATTTTGCTACTGCTTCAGACCAAAGCGCTTCAAATTCTTCTGATGATAAGTATGAGGCTTCAATGTCTGGAAAGTCTGCATAACTCTCTGGGTGTGGGACTGTGCTGTGTGGTGGTGCCGCCATTCCCACTACCGTTTTGCCACGAGCTGCCCCACAGACCGCATTGGCGGGATCTACTTCAAGAAGCCTGTGTAAAAGGCATTCGGTGGCGTTGATGGGTTCTAACTCTGCAATATGATTGCTTGTTCCTACGCCGGGGATAGACATTAGTGTCTGCACATAAAGATAAGAAGCCATAGGGTCTCCTGAAAGCAGTGGTTTTAGTTGAGGTTTTCTGGCAAGTTTCGAGCATAGCGGGAAGCGAGCCAGGAACACATCATGAGCTGTACCTGATGGAAGATCATCAGCGGAAGAATAAGCAGGCCTAGGTCTGCTCCCCCAAATATTACGGCGGCCATGGGCAGTCCAGACGCGAGAGATTTCTTTGTGCCACAAAATTGTATGGCGATCATATCCTCACGATTAAAGCCGAGCTTGTGTGCACTGAATTTGGTCAACCACAACATAAAAGTGACTAATGCGATCGAGAAAACAACAAGGAAAAGTACCTCCCACACCTTGACGGATGACCAGATTCCAGCGACGATTCCTGCGGAAAACGCAGAATAAACCACCATCGCAATGGATCCGCGATCTACAGATTTTGTTGCTTTATTTGCGGCAAAATCTTTAACCCACTTCTGCAGCAGTTGACCAAGAACAAAAGGCAGAAACAGTTGGATGGCAATATCCAGAAAAACTCCGGCGTCAATATACATTCCGCCCTCTGCGGTCATGAGCACTGCCACTAGCAAAGGGGTAGCAAAAACACCGATGAGATTGGACGCGGAAGCACTGACAATGGACCCTGCGACGTTTCCTCGTGCGATAGAGGCGAAAGCTACGGAAGACTGAACGGTGGAAGGAACCAGAGTGAGGTAAAGAATACCCATATAAATCTCACTGGAAGTGAGCATATCCAAAGGCTTGAGTGCTATGCCTATTAATGGGAACACAACAAACGTAAAAGCGAGGATTGTTAAGTGCAGCTTCCAGTTTTTCAGACCATCGAGGGCTTCTTTGGTGGAGAGTCGAGCTCCGTATAGGAAAAAGAGTAAAGCAATTGCAATCTTGGTTGCGATGGAAAAAGCATCGGCAAAACCGCCGCGGGCTGGAAAGAAAATTGCAATGATGACCGCCAACGCTATGAGAACGAGGAGTGGGTCAAGATTCTTGATTTTGGCGAGCATTCTTTGAGTTTAGATCGGAATGCTCGCAGTGTGGCTCTCAGTACAACAAATGTTAAGAGATCTTTGCTTTATCCCCGGATACTTCAAGAGGTTTTGCTACGAGCGGGTCTTTCGAGGGGCCTTGGACAACACCGCCATCTTTGATACTAAAGATTGAGCCGTGCTTTGGGCACTTCACGGTGTCTCCTTGAACAATCGTAATTTTTGCATGCTGATGGGGACAATCGGTGGAATATGCTTTGTATTCTCCCGCAGCCGGTTGAGCAATGATGAAATCATCGACTATGGTGGCGCCACCCACAGGTACGTCAGAAAGCGCTATTTCCTTGGCTTTAGTTTTATCGCCGCCGCAGGCTGCAAGCACAGCTCCCGCAAAAGTGGTTGCGATACCGAGCAGGAACATGCGCCTTGTACACCTGGGGCCTTGACTTGCTGAAGATGTGGAGTCATGGGTAGTCATGAAACCAGTATTACACCGAAAACGTGAAGCAGTCACTAATGGTCACGGGCTGCCTAGGTTGTAGGGGTGGAGGTTTCACGTGAAACCTCCGTTGTTTGACCTAGGAAGTTATAAGCTTATCTGCGAGTCGCCGCTTTCATTTCTGAGATGAAAGCGAAAATCTCCGATTGCAGTGCAGACATGTCATCGATTGTTGCGGGTGCAGGATGTTGGCCGATGCAGTGTCTTTCAATAATCGCAGTGATTGCGGATCCAGTGATTACTCCCCTGGCGCCGGCATCTATCGCTTCACGGACATGCTGAGGCGTGGAAATTCCGAACCCTAGAAGTACCGGCGCTCCGCCGAATTTATTGATGTTGTTTACTACATCGATGAGACCACTGGTGGAAGATTCTCGTTCCGTTCCGGTAACTCCATCACGAGAAATTGCATAGATGTATCCCTCGGAATGTGTTGCTACTGCATGGAGGGTCTCTTCAGACGCCTGTGCCGGGGCGATGAAAATGGGTGCGATTCTCGCTCTCTGTGCCGCTGCGATGAAGGCTCCCCCCTCCCTCACGGGAACGTCGGGAAGCAAAATGGAATCGGCGCCGGCTGCGGCAAATTCTTGATAGAAGCTATCTAGTCCACGGGTAAATGGAACGTTGCCATAAATCAAGAGGCCGATGGGTAGTTCGGGGAATTCTGAACGAATGTGAGAGATGAGCTTTAATGAGGAATCAACCGTTGCCCCATTATCCAGGGCGCGGAGATGAGAACGCTGAATGGTAGGCCCGTCAGCTACTGGGTCTGAGAATGGGATCCCAAGCTCAAGGGCGTCTGCGCCGGCACTGACGGCGGTACGGATGATTGATAATGATGCTTCAGGGGTGGGGTCTCCAAGCATGATGAAGGGAACAAAGGCACCCTCATTGGATTGTTCTAGCCGGGTAAAAAGATTGTGGTAACGGTTCATGATTAGTCCTTGAGGGAAAGCTCGGGGTTGGCAGCTAGAGTCTTGCGAATGTGATCGATGTCTTTATCGCCACGCCCTGAAAGGGAGACCAATATGGTGATATTCTTACCCTCATCCTCCGCGAGGGCAGCTCTTTTCAACGCATATGCGAGGGCGTGGCTGGACTCTAATGCTGGAATGATTCCCTCTTCACGGGAAAGTAATTGGAAGGCTTCAAGCGCCTCGGCATCTGTGATGGCCACATAGGTGGCTCGCCCAGACTGTGATAGGTGCGCGTGCTGTGGACCGACTCCGGGATAATCCAGCCCGGCGGAAATGGAATAGGATTCTTCCACTTGACCATCAGAATTTCGCATCAAATAGCTTTTGGCGCCGTGCAGGATACCGATACGTCCATTGTTAATGGTTGCACCGTGCTTTCCGGACGATAATCCCTCACCGCCGGGTTCCGCACCAACGAGTTCTACAGATGCATCCTCAATGAAGTCTGCAAACATACCTATTGCGTTGGAGCCTCCGCCCACGCAAGCAACCACAACATCCGGGAGTCCGCCGGTGCGCTCAAGCATCTGTGCTTTAGCTTCCTCTGAAATGACACGATGAAATTCTCGGACGATCGTGGGAAACGGATGAGGTCCGGCTGCCGTACCGAGCAGATAATGGGATTCGTGGAACGTTGCGGTCCAATCGCGCAGGGCCTCATTAACCGCATCTTTGAGTGTCCCGGAACCTGAATCTACGGACACCACAGTAGCTCCCATAAGCTCCATGCGATACACATTGGGCTGTTGACGTTCCACGTCTTTAGCTCCCATGTAAATGACGCATTCGAGGTTTAAAAGTGCGCATGCAAGGGCGGTTGCTGTCCCATGTTGCCCGGCACCAGTTTCTGCGATGATGCGCTTTTTACCCATCCTCTTAGCTAAAAGAGCCTGGCCGATAACTTGGTTTGTTTTATGTGCTCCACCGTGAACAAGGTCTTCGCGTTTAAGGAAGATGCGCGCATATCCCTTACCTTTTCCCTGTAAAGGTAGCTTGGAGCATTCCGTTAATGGAGTTGGTCTTCCCAAATAGTCTTTGAGATAGCCCGCTAGTTCTTTGTGAAAGTGTGGGTCTTCTTGGGCCTCGACAAAAGCTTTTTCAAGCTGATCAAGCGCTGGAAGGAGTGACTCGGGGACAAACTGTCCGCCGAACTCCCCAAAGTATGCAGGAAGGAGTGTTTGCTGAGTGGTTTTGTTGTAAGAAAGTGTCATTGTCTATCCTTTGATTGAGAATTTCGAGGTGCGATGTCATAGATCAACGTTTCACGTGAAACCGCACCATCGCTTTTTTACGCTTCGGTGTGATGCTGATTGGCACGGGAAATTCGATAGACTGCTGCCCGCTCCCCGTGGTGAGGAAAAGACGCTGATACAAGAGGAGAACATGGGACTTCCTTTGCGCGATAGGGATGTGATTGATCGCGGGCTCGTGGCCGGGGAGATACCCAAAAAGAAAAACGGCCCGCATGGTGCGGGCCAGAGAAATAGATAGCACTCGAGGGCCCGCCTAGTAAGCGCGCCACCACCAGATGTTTAGTGCATATCTCATAGGCAATAATCTAAACGTCTTTAGTGATGAGCGCAAGGGATGGGTGTGAAAAATTGGGCTAATAATGAAAATTCCGGATCTTGGAGAACGCTTGCCGTAGCAATCCGGAATCTTTCATCCCAGACCATGACCCAGCGGTGGATGGGTACTCGAAACCAGAATTGAGATCCAGGCCGGCACATCCTGCCTTTAAAGCTTCAGGAAGATTGTCGAGGTTAAGACCTCCTGCCAGGATCGCTTTAGGGGCTATATCTGGCGTGATTTTTTCCCAATTAAACGATGTTCCGGTGCCTCCAATGCCGGCGTCGAGAAGCAACATATCTACGTCATCCGTCAGTGCGGTAGCGGTGGCGGCTCCCTCTGGAAGTGTCATGGACACAGCTCTCCAGATGGAGACATCTTCCCTTCCCGCTTTTTGAAGCTCCCGACGGGCATTATCGATGAGCGCCCTCTCCCCTGCTATGGATCCCTGGTATGGGGCATGGATTTGGAGACTCGTAATTTCTGGAAGAAGTATTTCCTCCCATCCATGGTCGCGTCTGCTCACTGCAACGTAGTTCAGGTTGGGCTCCGCTGCAATGATTTTTTCGGCGGTTTCACGTGAAACATTGCGGGGGCTAGAGTCTTCAAAAATTAGCCCCCCGTGTGTTGCGCCAACTGCGCGAGCATTCTGCGCTGCGGAAGCCGTGGTGAGACCGCATACCTTATTGGTTCCGTAAACGAGTGAACGGGAGGCGGAGTCAATGTTGCTGTGGCTGGTGAGCTGGGAGCCCACAAGGAAAGCGTCGGAATGTCCAGCTAGTTGTCTAACGGTCTCATTTGTTTTGATGCCAGATTCTGATACTAATACGGCGTTTTCTGGAATGAGAGGCTCTAGCTGTGAGGAGCGGGAAAGGTCGATGCTGAGATCGTGTAGGTTGCGGTGATTAACGCCAAATATCTTAGCCCCGAGACGAATACCCCTTTTTACTTCTTCTTCGTTTATTACTTCGGTGAGCACATCGAGTCCGAGACGTTCGGCTTCGCTAGAAAGTGAGAGGTAGGTGGCGTCGTCAAGCACGCTAAGCATGAGCAAGACCGCGTCCGCGCCAAAGTAACGAGCAGCCTGAACCTGCACAGGGTCGACGATAAAGTCCTTGCATAAGACCGGCAAATGCGTGGAAGCCGCGACAGTGGCCAAGTGGTCGTAGTCGCCGTTGAACTTGTCGGGTTCACAAAGAACGGAAATTGCAGAAGCATATCGAGAATAAATGCGTGCAATATCTCCCGGGGAATAGTCGGTACGGATTGTGCCTAATGATGGTGATGCAGATTTGCATTCCATAATAAAGTGCGGTGCTCTGGTGGATGCGTTGGAATAAGCTTGACGACGCGAGGCTGCTCCCCCGTTGATAGAACCTCCAAGCGCCTGAAAAAGGGACTTTGTGGACCTCGGTAGCCGGAGCGGGTTTATATGTGAAATGCGCGCGCTGATCTCTTGGATGTGTGATCTTCGCGTATTAACGATTTCTTCTAGAACCGTGGGCATGGGCACATTATTTTGCATAATCGGCTTCCTCATGGGTCGCTAGCCATTGTTGTACGTGTCCGTCTTTAATCAGCTTTTTGGCTTTCTCGGTTCCTTCACGCAGAGATTCCACTAGATTTGCGGTATAGAAAATTGCTCCGGCAGTAGCTGCGATGGCATCCCTATGCGCGGGGTTTCCCTGGCCTGCAAACGTGGCACGCATCAAAGCAGCATTTTCCGCGCCGTCTCCACCCTCCAGCTCGGTAAGGTTATGGCGCTGGATTCCAAGTTCTTCTGGTGTGACTTCATAATTAGTGATGGTGCCGTGATCGAGTTCCCATACGGTGGTAGGGCCATGTACAGCGACCTCGTCTATGCCAGAGCCGTGGACTACCAGGGCTCGAGTACGCCCTAGGTTGCGGAATACCTTAGCGATGATGGGGCCAAGCGCGGGATTAGCAATGCCCATCAGCTGAAATTCGGGGCGCGCCGGAGAAAGTAGCGGTCCTAAGACATTAAAAAGAGTGGGGACTCTCAGAGCTTTTCGGACAGGTTGTACGTGAGCTACTGCCGGGTTGTAGGCCGGGGCGAAAAGAAATGTGAAATTAGAGGCTTGGAATTGTCGGACGGCACGGTCGGGGTCTAGATCTAGTGGAATGTTAAGCGCCTCTAAAACATCAGCTGATCCAGATTTGGAAGAGACTGAGCGGTTACCGCATTTGACCATTTGCACTCCCCCAGATGCTGCTACGAGAGAAGCTGCCGTGGTCACATTGATAGTATTTGCACCATCTCCTCCGGTGCCTGCGGTGTCCATTAATCCGGAACCTGTGATAGGGAAAGGTCGCCCTGCAGCGAGGAATGCATGTGCGGCCCCGGCAATATCTGCGTAGGTTTCACCGCGTGTGCGTATGGTGGCCAAGAGTGCTGCTATGTGGACATCGTCGTAGTCGCCAATTGTTAAGGGGGTAAAAACCTCTATGGCCTCTTCCACGGTGGGATGTGGAGTGTCAAAATACGCAATCAGTTTTTTCTTCGTGGTTTCACTGGTCATGATTGTCCTAATGTTTTTGTACCTAAGATTAACGTCACGTGACGTTAATTATGGTCCTTGACGTATTGGGAAAGATGGGCGATGCAGCGCTGTAAGATGATCGGTCCGGAAGGGCTTAATATTGACTCGGGATGAAATTGCAATCCCACAGCGGCATGTGCCCGTGCTTCGGCTGCCATTGCCACTGGCCCAATGAGTGAAGGGCAAGTGCCCAACACGGTTAATTCCTTTGGGGCTTCCGTGCATCCGAGGGAATGATAACGAGCTACGGGAACATGCTCACCCTTCTGGCTACCGGGAAAGCCGTCAACGGTCAGGCCGTGAAATATGGGGCTCTGCAAGCCTTGCTTATTCAGCTTCATAAGATCTGTGATTCCATGAACGGGGCCACATGCGCGGACATCTCCCCCAAAGTGCTCTAGGAGTGCCTGGAATCCTAGGCAAATGCCAAGGACTGGGATGTGGCCCAACGTTTGATCGATAAGTTCCATCATGCAACCTGCATCTCGAGGATGGCCAGGGCCTGGGGAAAGACAAATGATATCTGGCTTGGCTGCCAGAATCTCTTTTATCCCTACTGAGTTGCGGAAGACAGTGCAGCGATAGCCTGCGACAGCAAAGGCATCGAGCAGGTTATAAACAAAAGAGTCGTGGTTATCTAGAAGTACTACGTGAGTGTCGGTCGAGTTCATGAGCGGTTCACCTTTGGTTCTGCACTCTGTGCCGCGGCAAGGGCATTGAGTACTGCGTATGCTTTATGTAGGGTTTCATCGGCCTCTGCCTGTGGTAGGGAATCCCGCACTACCCCGGCTCCTGCCTGTACAACGGCAGTGCCATTATGGATAAAAGCGGAGCGAATAACTATGCAGGTGTCCATTGCTCCGTCACCGCGTAGATAACCGATGGCTCCTCCATAGGATCCCCTCCGTCGGCGCTCAACACCGCGAAGTAATTCTATTGCGCGCAATTTAGGTGCACCGCTGAGCGTTCCCATGTTCATGCAGGCTCGGTAGGCGTCGATAGCATCAAAATCCGGATGTAGGATGGCACTCACTCTGCTGACAAGATGCATCACCCGCGAGTATTTATCCACGCTTAGAAGCTCGGAAACTTTCCTTGTTGCAGGAACCGCTACTCTGGCTAAATCATTGCGCGCAAGATCAACCAACATAGTATGTTCTGCAATTTCCTTCGCGTTGGTCCGCATATCCAGCTCTAATCGGACATCTAACTCGTGGTTAACGCTGCCGTCAGGATTGAGACCCCGAGGTCGGGTGCCGGCGATTGGGTATAGCTGAATCTTCCGTGTTGTTGCATCGAATTTTAAATTAGACTCGGGTGATGCCCCGATAATCTCATAGGTCTTATCGGAAATTTCATTATCATTGTGCGCAATATTGTTTGTTGCTAGCTGTCCTCGCACGTAGAACATATATGGGCTTGGGTTGGATTGCCGAAGTTTAAGATACGCTGCGTAAGCGTTATTGCACGATACAGAGAATGATCGCGCCGGGACTACCTGGTAGACGTCGCCGCTATGAATGCTCTTTTTGAGTTCCTCTACATGCGCACAAAATTGCGAGTCGCTCGTACTGGTCTGCACGTGCAGATCCTTCACCCTTGCAACTTCATCTACAACCGAAGCTGATACGTCATCAGAAATCTTCTTTGTTAGTAGATTAAGTCGACTGTTCAGATTGTCTGCGTCAATATCCACAGCCTCGATAAAGGCCTCACGTTTAAGGTGATCGATAATAAGCAGAGTCTCTGCCACTAGGAATTGATAATCCGGATAAGCATTCTCCCCTGCCCCAACTGGTGGTAGAATCTCAAAAGTTTCCACATAGTCAAAGGCAAAGCCGCCGGAAAGCATGGGTAGTTCTTTTCCTCTGTATCCAGCCGCAAGTTGGAGCTTTCGGAGTACTTCTGCATTGCTTATACCCGTTAAGCGTTCACGCTCATCAGACTCGTGAGCCTTAGTGAAAACAAAGGTTGCTTCCCCATTTTGGTCTCGTTCTGTTAAGTGTTCTGCAAGCTGTTCACACAAACGATCAGTGATTTTATGTCCAGTGGGGGTCAGCGGAGTTGCAGTGACTGTTTGACCGGAACACGTAACGCACACCGCTCCAGTGAGGGTAGCGATGCACATCGTATTTCTTTTGGATTCTACGTCCGCAGATTCCAACAGCACGGAATGGGAAGTGGTCGTTCCTCCCAACTCTGCAAAGAGTGCGGCGGCGTCCTCGTGGTAGCGAACTGACCGTCTATCAACGTGAAAAATAGTGTGTGTAGTCATAGTGCCTTTGCATTTCTCGGGTAATTTCTCCCGCCGCGGGCCTTGTGACTAGAGCTTATAGATATAAAAAAGCCCGCTTGGGAATTTTCAAGCGAGCTTTGGGATGCACAATTGCGTAGCTCGCTGCTATGCGAGCCACCACCAATGTGCATTCATGTTCTTCATAAAATTGAACCATACGCATGCGCCTGAGCGAGCGCAAGGTTAATTAGTTATCGGAAGCCTGCGCTGCACGTCGTAATGCTTCCAGATCGGGAGTAAAGCTTGTCGACGTCTGCGTCTCATCCTCTACGTCCGCTGATCCCCCCGCACTGCAGCACGTGGACTCTGAGGCGGCTATGGCATCGGCTTGGGCGTCGAGAAGCGATGCCGCACGCGCGCCCACATTAGCCCCAATGCTCACAAATAAGATGCCTGCGAGGACGGCAATGATGGACATGAGGTGCAACCATCCAGAAGGCGCAAAACACAAGGTTGCGGCGATACCAACAGCAATACCGCCGACAACCCATAGGGGTCCGGCGACTTGATGTGCGGTGGTCCATAGCTCTTGAGTTTTACGTACCTCGGGTACCCGAATCCCCACGTATGAATTTCCGGGAAGGCGGCGTGTCCATGCCAAGGCGCCGATGATGATAAGGGCGATAGCTATGATGGCCAAAAGCGTGCCGACTACAGTCATGCCGATCACTGTAGTCGGGGTTTGCTTATTGGTTAAATAGCTAGGGGATCTACATCGAAGTTTGTTGTGGATCGAGGGGTTCCGATAGTGGTCCAGCGCTGGTGTCGTCTCTGAGTCGCTTAATCACGTTTTCAGCAGAAATAAGGCACATCGGAATACCAACTCCTGGGACAGTAGTTGCCCCCGCGTAATACAGATTTTTTACCTTTTGAGACACATTGCGTCCTCGGAAAAATGCAGATTGTCTCAGCGTATGTGCCGGTCCGATGGATCCACCGAGCCATGCGTGATAGCGATCTGCGAAATCGGCAGGACCAATCGTTTTTTGTACAACAATGCGCGAGGATAAATCAGGTATACCCGCCTTATGCGCAATAGATTCGATGGCGTGATCGGCAATAGTGCGTACTGCCGTGGACTCGGCGCTCCCGTAGGCGTTGCCATGCCCAATATCTAGCTGTGCTGAGACCGGAATCAAAATAAAAAGATTCTCGTGACCCGGAGGTGCTACGTGTGGGTCTGTGTGTGAAGGCTTGGACACATAGATAGATTCCGAGGCTACACCGTGAGCATCGGCGTGAAACACGGCGTCAAAATCGGTCGACCAGTCTTTGCTAAAAAATAAATTGTGATGTTTAAGCTGCGGTAATGATCCTTTGACTCCCGCTAGTACCACTACTGTGCCCACGCCGGGATTGCGGCGGGAAAAATAGTCGGCATCATAGCTACGGAGGTGTTGTGGCAAAAGCTGCGTCTCAGTGTGATGCAAATCGGCACAGGAGACCACGATGTCTGCTTGAAGATGCTCTTTCGAACCATCGTTTCTCTTTATCAACACCCCAGTGGCCTGTGCGAGTTTTTCGTGCTGAGTTAGTCCACGGTTCATGCTGTGTGTAGTGATCTCTAGAACGTCGGTATTAAAAAGGAAACGAGCGTCTCTGTTGAGTGCATGGCGATATATTGCCTCCATAACACCGGCAAATCCGTTAGCCGGGTACCTCACTCCCTGGACGATGTCGGTATGGCTCATAAGGTGATATATCGACGGTGCTTCTTCTGGTCGGGAGGAAAGAAAGACAGCGGGATAAGACAAAATTTGCCTTAAACGGTGATCTTGAAAACGCTTGTTCACCATCGTGTGAAGGGACTGCGTGAGCAGTTTGATCAAGATATGGAGACGCCTAAGAACATCCCGGTGCAAAAACGGCCGGAGAGACGTGAAATTGGTATAAAGAAAACGATCTACAGCAATGCGATAAGTGGTGCTTGCGCTGGCAAGATGCTGATAAAGTTTCACCCCCGCTCCAGGCTCTACCGATTCAAAATAGTTTGCTAGCGCAGTGGGATCGCTGGAGACGTCGATACGCTCGGCCGCCTGTGATGGGTTATTTTCTGCAAAAAGCCGATACGCTGGCTGTAACTCTTCGAGTGTATATTCCTGTTCGACGGCGCTACCAAGCAACGCAAAGAAATGCTCAAATGCGTCGGGCATGAGATACCACGATGGGCCAGTATCCCAACGGAAACCTTTGTAATAAAGGTCTCCGGCGCGTCCCCCGATCCCCTCATTTTTTTCCACAACCGTTACCGAGTATCCCTCGCACGAGAGTAATGCAGCAGTGGCTAAACCCGCGGCGCCTGCTCCGATAACGATGGCTTTTTTAGAGGGGATAATCGGCATCTTTATCTTTCCAATCGAGCGGCGGGTTTTTAAGAGGTAAGACGCGTGTTTGCTAACGGATGAAACTTCCGGGCTTTAATAAGAGCGCGCGCCATGATTTTCATTTTTGTGAGGAGGGGGACGCTCGCGCGATTCTTCATAATCTCAGCTGCGCTCGTTGCCTCAAGGATATTGGTTAGTTCGGTGAATAATTCTGCAGCAGCTGTTACTCCTGCCTTGGCGGAATCTGGCAAGAGCGGTATGGCTTGAAAGGCAGCTGTTAGATCTGTGCGAATATCCGCAATGATTGTTTGTTTAAAAGAATCGGTGAGGAGACTGGGAGCGCCGGGAAAATAATGTCGCCCCAGGTGAGTTGAGTCCTCTTGCCAATCGCGGAGAAAATTTACTTTTTGGAACGCCGCCCCCAGAGCGCGTGCACCCTCGCCCATGATGTCGAGTTCCTTCTGGGAATAGGAGTATGTGCGTTGATCAGCGTCCTGCGAGCGTGAGCTGGGGCGTTTTACCAAGAAAGCAGATAGACACATGAGGCCGATAACTTCAGCGGAGCCATAGATGTAACCGTGATAGTCCTCGTCTGTAGTGCATTCACCGCTAGTGATATCTCTGCGCATAGAAGCGAAAAAGGCGCGTACATGTTCTTGCTTAAACTGACACCGACGAGCGGAAATGGCATAGGCGTGCATCACAGGATCTACGTGCAGTCTCTGAGTGGGGGCTAGAATCACCTCGCGCTCGTAGTGTGTGAGAAGCTTTGCAGTCTGTATTGGGGTAAGGCCTGCTGCGCGGGCGGTGCCATCAACGATCTCATCTGCCGTGCGCACCATGGCATAGAGGTTTCGGATGTCGGTGCGTAACTCCGGTTCAAGGACATAAGTGGCAAAAGAGAAGCTGGTGGAATAAGAAGTGATAACTTTTTCGGCAGCTTTGATCGACATCTGATCAAAGTTTTCAAGTGTAGTAGCGTCCGGAGATTTCTCATTCAAAGTTCTGTTCGGGATCGTGGAGATACCTTCACAAGGAACCTTTATCCCCTTCTTTGCTGAGGTTTCTTCACAAAATTTTTTCAGGGCTGTGAACGTCCCTAAAAACACTGTCGCGGCTAACTTACGTCGGTGGCGGGAGGGGGAAGCTTCCCCCTCTACGGGTTTTTGAGATGATGGCAAAGTTAGGGGTTTGAGTGCTTGTAAGTGGTGATAAATTTTTCGGAGGGGCCAACGAGGCATGGATGGCTCCTTCCTGTGAAACGCTACTTTTGTTCTCCGTCCTGGGATCCCTTTAAGGGTCCTGGGGTCTCTTTAAGGGTATAGCAAAGCTATAGCGCTTTCTTATTGTGTATGCGAAGTCTGTATGTGTTCCTGGCTGCTGGCGTACGGTCCATTGATAAATGCGGCATATTTCTAGCTTCTCGGTCCGGCTGAATACTTTGCCGGCCGGGTGCCGTGGAAGCGTTGGCAAGTTTAAAATTTTTTCAAGCTAGCATGTTGCGACGTATGGCCCACGTTCCCTCATGTGAGGGGAATGGCGGAAGTCTATGTTTCACGTGAAACCTGGAAAAACCGAAAAGCGCTAGATGGGGCAACGCAGCTTTTTTGAAAATTTACATAAAAGTGGCAGGTGGATGGAATTTTGCGCGATTTTCTGCAACGACACTGAGGAAAAATTTTGATATATGAGACCTATGGAAAATATGAATTCCATCGGTAACCGCGTAAGTTAGTTCACAACCCAGGCGGCACGCCAGTCGCGCAGGGAACAGTATGTCCCTCGTACCTCCTTCCATAGTGTAGGCAAACTTATGAACATAAAGCGTCTTTCTTCCTCGCTGCTGTTCAGGATTATCGTGGCGATCATCCTGGGCATTGTGTGCAGCTTTTTCTTCCCTGACGGGGTAGCTCGAATTTTTGTGACCTTCAATGGCCTCTTTGGAAATTTCTTGGGGTTCTTCATTCCGGTTCTGATCTTCTCGCTCATTACTCCTGCCATTGCAGGTCTTGGGCGTGGCGCCGGTAAGTGGCTAGCGATTACCACTGGAATTGCTTATTGTTCTGCGCTCGTCTCTGGTCTGATTTCCTGGGGTGTGGCCAATTCCGTTTATCCGAAGCTTTTGGCCGGTCAGCACAATGTGCAGGCGTCTGATATTGAAGAAGGCGCTTTGTCTCCTTATATCAGCGTGGAAATGCCTGCCCCGATGCCCGTGATGACTGCCTTAATTCTCGCCTTTGTGGTGGGCGTAGCTATGACTTCGGTTAAGTCCGACACGCTTTATTCTGGCGTGGCAGATTTGCGTCGCGTGGTGATGAAGGTTATCTCCTCCTTTATCGTTCCGCTGCTGCCTATCTATATCTTTGGCATGTTCCTTTCCCTGGGGATGAACGGAAATCTTGCCAATGTTCTCACGGCCTTTGCCAAGGTCTTGGTTCTGGCGATCTTTATGAGTTTTGTGCTTCTTGTCCTGCAATTCTTCTTTGCGGGTGCCATTGCCGGAAAGAACCCGCTGAGCTCCCTTAAGAACATGATGCCGGCTTACTTTACGGCTCTGGGTACGTCATCTTCCGCTGCGACTATCCCCGTGACCTACGAGTCTTCCCTGAAAAATGGTGTGAGCAAGTCGGTGGCGGGCTTTGTAATTCCATTGTGCGCGACTATCCATTTGTCCGGCTCAATGATGAAAATTACGTTGTTCGCGTTTGCCATCATGTTTATGAACGGTATGGATATTCCTTTAGCAACCGCACTCGGGTTCATTTTGATGTTGGGCGTTACGATGGTCGCAGCGCCGGGCGTTCCCGGCGGTGCAATCATGGCTGCGGTTGGGCTTTTGTCCTCCAGCCTTGGGTTTAATGATGACCAAGTGGCTCTCATGATCGCTGCTTATATTGCTATTGATTCCTTCGGCACTGCTTGTAACGTTACTGGTGACGGTGCTATTGCGATGGTGGTGGATAAATTTGCAAAGGGATCTATCTCCCGCCACGATCTGGACGACGCTGATGATCTTGGTCTTGCGGCAGCCATTGCGGGCATTGACTCTAAGGAGCCTGTGCAGGAACTTGCGGACGATGCCGCAGGCAATAGCGTATCCGCTACTGGGGTGGAGTCTGCTAGGAAGAGCTAAGCGTAAAATTTCTCCTGTTAAATAAAGGGCTGGGCTGGCCGTGTGTGGTTGGCCCGGCCCTTTATTATGCGTGGTAATCATCTCTAAAAAATTTGACATCAGACGTCCTACGTCTTTGGTTTCTCAACTAAAATGTGGGTATGGCAATTGAGGAAACTACGCGTCGCTTTGTAGTGGGCGCTTATGCGGCAGTGCCTTCTGCAAGAGACGAACAAGAGCAGTTTTATGCAGGACTGGCTGACCGGGGAATCGCATCCGCTCTGGAAATTCCTTTTCGGGAAGACCTCTTTGACCCCATTGAATGGCAGGCGGAACACTTTACCCACAGATTTGAGGATTCAGTTCTCACGTTGATCCCGGGAACAATGCAACGTTTAGGGTCCTCCCCCACTTTTGGTCTTGCCTCTCCTGTCGCCGAAGGAAGGCAAGCAGCTATTGATCATGCGTTGATAGCTGTGGAGAGAGCCCATCGGCTCAATGATCTCACTGGCCAACGAACCATATCTACGCTCCATGTACATTCTGCGCCTTCCGTGACTGCTCAAGAAGACGCGTTTGCGCAGTCGCTGAGTGAACTCAAGGATCGCGGATTGGGATTGGATCTGGTGATTGAGCATTGCGATGCGTATGTGCCGGAATACCCCGGGGAGAAACGCTTTTTGACCCTTGAAACAGAGGCCCGCATTGCCCGGGAGTTAGGGCTAAGGGTGACCGTCAACTGGGGACGTAGCGTCATTGAGAGTCGAGATGCTGGCCGTCCACGTGAGCACGTCGAAAAGCTCGTTGCTGCTGGGGTACTTGGGGGCGTGATGATTTCTGGTGCCGGCGGCGAGGATAGCGTTTATGGTCCTGGCTGGGCGGATACTCATCTGCCGTTGGTGGAGACCGAACCGGTTTCCTGGCTGACCCCTGATCGGGTTGTTGAATGCGTGGAAGCGGCACGAGGACATGCTTCCTACTACGGCGTCAAAGTACAGGTACCGCCAACAAGCAGCGTTTCTGAACGGTTGGATATTTTGGAGCGGACAAAAGAAGTTATGAGCTTAATAAATTAGTCCCTCGCGGCGCGACACCCAGAAGACGGTGGCAATGGCTAGAATCCGTATATTTTCACTGTCTTTGTGCGTTATCGTCTGGTCTCTGAGGAACTTATGAAATTCATCGCTTATTCTGCACAAAATACTCCCCTGACTGGCGGTCCCGAGCCGCGTCCGTTGTATGCCGGAACCCCGGAATCGAGGGCATTGCGCGAGGAATTTCTTAACGCGGCGGGCGATCTTAATCAGCGTATAGCGGATGACCCATCCATCGATCCTTTTGCTATGCGGCAATTTATGAGCCAATTAGGACGAAGCCTCACTCGCTATGATTTCGAGGATTTTCCCGCGGACGCCGAAGCATGGGCAGCCGGGGCTAGCGTGCTGTTCTTGGACGAGCACGGGGAGCTTTACGACGTCCACCGTCGCAAGGTTCTTTCCGGGGAAGCCCCTGCCGCGATCCTTAATGCTCGTGCATTAGATCGTGCACAATCTATTCGAAATACGCTGTCTAAACAGGGATTTTTGGTGGACTCCACGGCTATTCCTGTTCCGGACGTTGCGGAAATGCTGTTACCAGCAGCCAGTGACGTTGTGGATCGCGTTATTTGCCTTGCGGTGCTTGTAGATAGTGCTCGAGAACTGTGGCGTGGAAAGAACCCTGACATGCAGGCTATTGCCGATCGCTATGACTTGGCTTTGGTCACCCTCACCGACTCTGAACAACGCCTTTTTGAATTATTTGCTCGTATTGCCCCACTTGATAAAGAACAGCGGCAATCGGGAATGGCAGCAGTGGCGGAGGTCCTGGATCAGGCGGTTGTTGTGGAAACCCTGGCGTGGTGTGTGGGTCTGCTTGGCGATGACGATATTCCTGCGGATCGCATTGGTACTGCTCATGCGCATCCCATTAACTTGGTTAATCCCAAGGCCTTGTTTGTGCCTAAGCGCCTTCTCTCTCGTTCCCTTGAGGAGCTGTATCAAACGGCAAGCTATCGGACCCTGGAGGAAATCTGTGTGGCGCATGAATATGTCAGCTCCCTAGATCGACTTGCTCTGGCGCAGCGTGAGGCCTTGGCGGATGGCGAGAGCATTGCGGGTGAGCTTTTGCAGGAAGCTCAAGTGGCAACAGTGCGCATGCGAGCTTTGGCCTTTGCCTGGCTTACCCTGCCTTATGCTTCGTGGGATGAGCTGGTGGATCGTTCCAATCGTTTGGCCTAACTCCTAGGTGTGGAGAAAGCGTTAATTTCTTGTGTCGGAGGCTGCTTGCGGGGGTTACCAGCGGGGCTGCTTGCGGGGCTGCTTGCGGGGGTTACCTGGTTCTATAAAAGATAAATGAAAGATAGTCTTTTACTGAGAAGGGGTTTCTTATGGGGTTTAGCGTGGGAGAATTTAATCATTCGCACCTTGCATACGATGAAAGGATGACCCCATGGCTGGAACATTCGAAGTATATGAAGATAGGTCCGGTAAATTCCGCTTTCGACTAAAGGCCGGAAACGGTGAGATCGTTGCCAGCGGAGAGGCCTATGAGTCTAAAGCGAGCGCTATTAAGGGTACGGAAGCAGTACAACGTGCCGCAGCAGGGGCAAAACTGAAAGACTTGACCTAGTCCCCTTGGGTCGTCGTTTCCCCTGAAATATGCGGTGGCTAGCGGCAATAAGAACGTTTTGGAGGCTTCGCCTGTGGCATTGAGCTACGGCGAGGCCTCTGCTGTGTGAATTAATGTGAATTAGGACATAAGGATAACTCCGATGATCTGCCGGAATCGCGGCAGAGTTTATGATCTTGCTACGATGAGGTTCCATGGTTAATAGGATCGGCTTCGACCGCGAAAAATACATCGAGATGCAGTCCCAACACATCAGGGAGCGACGGGAAGCTCTCGGCGGGAAGCTGTATCTGGAGATGGGCGGCAAGCTTTTCGACGACATGCATGCCTCCCGTGTCCTTCCGGGATTCACTCCAGACAACAAGATTGCGATGCTTGACCGCATCAAAGATGAAGTAGAGATCCTTGTATGCATCAATGCCAAGGACCTGGAGCGCCACAAGATTCGTGCCGATCTCGGTATTTCCTACGAGGAAGATGTCCTGCGGCTGGTAGACGTCTTCCGGGATCGCGGCTTCCTGGCAGAACACGTAGTGCTTACTCAATTGGAAGACGGGAATCGCCTTGCCCTTGCTTTTATAGAGCGGCTAGAGCGTTTGGGGATCAAGGTATCCAAGCACCGGGTTATTCCTGGGTACCCCATGGACACCGATCGTATCGTCTCCGAAGAAGGGTTCGGACTCAACGAGTACGCGGATACCACGCGGGACTTAGTTGTGGTTACCGCGCCGGGACCTGGCTCGGGAAAGCTTGCAACGTGTCTTTCGCAGGTATATCACGAGCATAAGCGCGGTGTTCAGGCCGGATACGCCAAATTTGAGACCTTCCCCATTTGGAATCTTCCGCTGGAACATCCCGTTAACCTGGCCTACGAGGCCGCCACGGTGGATCTTAACGATGCCAATATCATTGATCCCTTCCACCTCGCTGCCTATGGAGAACAAACCGTCAACTACAACCGTGACGTGGAAGCGTTCCCCCTACTTAAGACATTGCTAGAGCGCTTGCTGGGCAAGAGCCCCTATGAGTCTCCTACGGATATGGGAGTCAATATGGCGGGTAAGTGCATTTCTGATGATAGTGCGTGCCGGGAAGCTTCTGAGCAAGAGATTATCCGCCGGTACTTCAAAGCGCTCGTGGATGAAGCTCGCGCGGGATCTGACTCTCTCCAGTCAGACCGTGCTGCGGTGGTCATGGCTAAAGCTGGCATCAAATCCGATGCGCGCGTTGTTGTACAGCCTGCCAGTGCCGTTGCAGAACACACCTCGCTCCCCGGATGCGCTATCGAGCTTCCTAGCGGGCAGATAGTCACTGGGGCAACGTCTGATTTATTAGGCTGCTCCTCCTCAATGCTGCTCAATGCATTGAAAGTATTGGCCGGGATTGATGATGAAGTCCACCTCCTCTCCCCCGATGCGATTGAACCTATTCAGACGCTGAAGACGCATCATTTGGGTAGTGCTAATCCTCGCCTGCATACAGATGAGGTCTTAATTGCCCTATCTGTTTCTGCAGCCACGGATCAGAATGCCCAGAAGGCCCTTGATCAGCTGAAGAATTTACGGGGCTGCGACGTCCACACCACCACCATCCTAGGATCTGTGGATGAGGGGATTTTCCGTAATTTGGGAGTCTTGGTCACCTCGGATCCCAAGTTCCAAAAGAATAAGCTGTACCAAAAGCGCTAACTTTTCTTGAGGTTCCCCTACAGATGCGTTTTCTTCTGAGGGGGTAAAAGAAACACAATGAGATTGTGCACAATGATCGTGCGCAATCTCATTGTCATTAAATAGAGGTGGTTATTGGAGAGGGCCCATCTCCATGATTGACTTCCACATCTGCCATTCCGGGTCGGAAGTGTCCCGGCGGGTCTCTGTAGGAGTGATGATGGTGCCGTCTTCAAAGAAGAGTCCCCCATGCCCTGTGGCCCCATAGCGGACAACGGGAATTAGATTCATGCCGTCAAAGGAAAGTCGGGCATTGGGGCGTACGTCGTATCCGGCGATGGCTGCTAGAGTTGGCGCGACGTCAAGGCTGGATACCAGCTCCGAACACTCCCATGAGTTATCGGCATTCTTGGTATGAGGAAGGTTGGAATCTGTAACTCCTGGCCAATGCAGTGACATGGCGATCTGTTCCTTGTCCTCGGGATGTCCGACGAAAAAGATAGCGCGTTTGGAGGCTAATGCCTCCGCGATGAGGGTGCCGTCGATAGCTGCGCGTTCAATGACGGGGATCCCCGGGAGAGAGAAGTCGTCGGTGACGTCGTCGATAAGCGATGCAAAACGTGTGAGGGGATTCCGTTGGGGATATTGCCCGGTAAGAAGCGCGACTCGTGCGGCGCGATAATCGGTGGAGGGGGCGAATGCTCTGCTGAAACGGAGACCTGGGAGGGACTGAGTGCTGAGTACACGGCCGGTAACTACGGCAATATTCATACCTTCTAGTCTGCCATGTTCCTACCCTGTCCGTGCCGCGCTGATGGGAAACATAGTTTCACGTGAAACATGGACTGTTTTTGCTTGATGCCTGGCAGTAGGCTGAGGGGTTATGACGACAACTTTTAACATGCCCGAAGATCGCGGCCACCTTATCTCTGCCAGTACCTCTGCCTGCGGTGAAATACTCTTTATGTCCAGCATTCCAGATATGGCGTTGGGGGGTTCCATTCGTGGTGGTGTGCCCATTATTGCTCCGTGGTTTGGCAAACTTATGGGGCACAAGGAGCTGCAACATGGATGGGCGCGCCGGCAGAAATGGGAGGTGCTAGAGACCTCGGGTGGGCTCGACGCTCGAATGAGTCATGATGATTGGGACTTGCGTTTGGCAGTCCAGTCGACGCCGCGAGGTTTTGCCATGATGCTGAAATGTAGAAACGCCTCAAGCGTTTGCCGGAAGCTTCAGTTGGCGTTCCATCCATATTTTTATGTCTCTGACGTTCTTGATACCATCGTGACCGCCCCCGGTGAGACCTTTACTACGGACGGTGGTTTGTTGGAGGAATTTCGCCTCTCCGCTCCCACGCCTCTGCTTATCGATGACGGCCAGCGTCTCATCACCGTTAAAGGGCAAGGGACTGATCACCGTTAAAGGGCAAGGGACTGATCACTTTATTGTGTGGAACCCTGGCGAGAAACTGGCGAGTGAGATGTCCGATATGGGCACTGGGGAATGGCGAAACTTTGTCTGTGTAGAGCCCGCTCTCCTAGGGGAAGACTCCTAAGGGGTTTCGGTGGCGCCGTGGGATTGGGTACAGATTGGTATGACTGTGCAGGTTGAAGCGATTTCTAGGTGAATGTCTGGCTGGGCGGTGTGATCTTGTGTGAAACTTTCATGCCACGCTGGATATAAACGCGCGCGAACTGCGATTTAGCCGCTTGGTTGGTTTCAAACCTGAGCCGCCAATGTTCCAACCCGATTCGGGTTTCGTCTCGGTAGACGCACCTATCTATGAGGGAGACATTGTTGAGATCAGAGACCCTCGTGGCGGCATTGAAAACTTTCGCCCTCGCGTCATTGGTAGGTGTGAGTCCGATGCCGGAGCCGAGGAACATTGCGGAGCAAAACTTGTCCGTGGTTACGAGCGTCGAAAACCGTCGTATACTTTAAACGACAATTTCTCTCGGCAGTAGTAAAGACCGAGGGATTCGCGCCCGAAGAAGGAGAAAACAGAGCGCATGACATCACCAACCCCCTCGGCGAACTCGACCGTGCCGCAACCTTACCCGACAGATTGTGATCAGCGTGATTGTCGTCGCGCTCTACTTTTTTGGCTCGATAGCTCTCCCCTCCTTGGTGAGCCCGGAGTGGGGTGAGCGGGCGAACCAGCTGGGAATCATTGGATCCGCCGTCATCGGTGTCATTCTTTTCCGTGATCGCATTGCCGCGGGCTTCCGCAACCTTAAAGGCCAGTGGCTGAAGTTTATCCTGATAACAGTAATCCTACTGTTCGTGCAGTCCGGCATCATCGCTCTGGGAAAGAAACTCTTTGGTGGGTTCGGGTCTTCCGAGAACCAGGCGGGAGTGGAACAAGCTCTGGGCGGAGGGAACGAACTTTTGCTGAATGTCTTGATTCTTGCGCTTTTTGCCCCGATCATCGAGGAGCTCGTCTTCCGTGAGGCCTTCATTGGGTGGGCACGTGGCAAGGTGGCCATCACTATCGCGGCAATCGTCTCGAGCGTCGCGTTCGTTGTGCTGCACGCCTCCGAAAGCCCGGAGGCGATGCTGCTCTACGTCCCCGGCACCCTTTCCCTGCTCGCCGTGTACCTCATTTTTAGAAAGAACATCGCGGCCGCGATGCTGGCCCATATCTTTAACAACTCGCTTTCGGCGATTGGACTCTTGGCTGTCAGCGTGATGGGTTAATTACCAGGACCTTAGCCAATCCTCTTCGCGGGAGGCGGGCCAGCGGTACATCTCGGTGCCCAACATCCTTAAGATCATCGAGCCACTGTTCCTTAACGGGGTGAAAGAGGGGTAGGGCACAACCTTTGGCGGTCTCAAGAAGCTGGCCAAGCTCTTGGACCGCCTTCTGCACATCAAGGTCTTCGACCTCGGATGAGGGGAAGGTAGGCTGGTGCATTTCCTGCCAATTGTCTGCAGGATTTTAAAAATAAATCTATATATTTTTCCGGAGACCTGGCAGCTTTCTTCCAGGAAAAGTCCAGCTTTATGTGTTGGGGCAAGCGGAAAATGGCTTATTCCGTTTGATTTTATTTTTCAAATAAATAGAAATCTATTATTTTTGCGTCGATTCTGGCAATTTCACAGGAAAATGTACAGGTTTTAGAGGTGTACGTAATGCGGAAGTCTGGTTAGGGTGTTCTTACTTGCAAAAATTTCAATTACTGCGAGTTCCAAAAAAGTAGAAGAACAGGCCCAGATTTTGGTCAGAAAGGTTTTTGATTTATGAGAAAGCTCACCGCCATCGCACCTGCCGCTCTTGCTCTAGGCATCGCATTCGGAATCCCTGCCACCGCCATGGCCGCTGATGCTAGCGATGATGCTCCTACCACCACCATTGCTACTCGTGAAGAGCAGGTTAAAGGACAGATCGGTAATACTACACCAGACTTCAAGAGAGAGGTCGGGCCTGAAGGCAATTCCTACATTCATAGCTATGGTTACAAGTTCTACGGAACTCAGAAGTCTGCCGACGCAATTAATGCCTGGATTAAAGGAGAACCCTTCTCCCCCACCGGAGAAACTGAACTGGGCACCCAGACACTGACATTGCCCTCAGGACGTGTGGTCCAACCTGGTGAAATTGTTGTTCTTGACGTCGATGGACAGAACTTCAGCGTAGTAGGTAACGCTACTGTTAAATAAGACTTAAGAATAGAACGGCTCACCGCCTTCCTGCCTGCTATCTGTGTGGAATCTTCAGGCACGAAGGCGGTGAGCTTGTTTTCCGGTTTCCGCCCGGTGAAGGGCGGAGCTTATCAGTCCAGCAAACCTGCGGTGCGTAGGATTGCTGCGATGTCTTCACGAGACTCGGCGTCGTCGATAGGCGCGAGTGGTGCAGACATCAAGTTTGAAGAGAACACGCCCATGAGTTCCAGGGCAGTCTTGAACGATCCAACGCCGGCAGCCGGCCCGACCTTGCCACGGGGCTGGAAGACGATTTCAAAGAGTGCGGCGAGACGATCCTGCTCTTTGCGCACGGTCTCCCACTCGCCGGACTGGGCTGCCTTCCACATGCGAACATATCCCGCAGGATCGACGTTGCCCAGACCGGGGACACAGCCGTCGGCACCTGCGATGAAGGACCCGTCTACAACTGCCTCGTGGCCAGTCAGCAGGGTCAACGGCGAGCCAGCCGCCTTGTTGAGCATGACCAAGCGGCGGAAGGAAACATCATCACCGGAGGAATCCTTCACGCCCGCCAAGACGCCGTCCTTGCCAAGTTTGACCAGCATTTCTGAGGGCAGCTTGGAGTACACGCACACGGGGATGTCATAAGCAATAATGGGGAGGTCGGTGGCCTCTGCGATAGTGCGGAAATGTGCTTCGATCTCGTTGGGGCCACAGATGGCATAGAAGGGTGCCGTGACCACTACGGCGTCTACGCCAGCTGCCTCTGCCTGACGGACATGTTCGATCACGCGATTAGCCTGGGTGTCAATTACCCCGGCGTACACAGGAACGCGGCCTTTGGCTAGCTTCACAATTTCCCTGATCACAATGCCGCGATCCTCATCGCTGAGGAAAGCGACTTCTCCGGAAGAACCTAGGGCAAACAAACCGTCAACACCAGCATCGATGAGGTGTTCAACGAGGCGAGCTAGTGATTCAAGATCAAGGCTGCGGTCTGCATGTAGGGGCGTAAGAACTGGGGGGACGATGCCGGAAACGATGGAAGACATGGTAAAACTCGATTCTTAAAACGTATTTAGAGGAGGGACGGCGTTGCAGCAAGCAGCGTCTTTGTGTATTCCTGCTGGGGCTGAGAGAAGAGAAGATCAGTGGGTTGTTCCTCAATAATCTCGCCCTTGTACATCACGCACATGCGATCGGAAACGTAACGCACGGTGTTGATATCGTGAGAAATGAATACGAGTCCGAGCCCCAATTCATTGCGTAGGTCTGTGAGCAGATTAAGTACCTGTGCTCGCACCGAGACATCAAGTGCGGACGTAGGCTCGTCGGCGATGATCAGATCTGGTTCCAAAGCCAGCGCACGGGCAATAGCTACGCGCTGGCGCTGTCCACCAGAGATTTGACGAGGCAGAACATCAAGAGCGGATTGCGGAAGTCCCACCAAGCTTAGGAGGACTCGGACCCTCTTGAGGCGGCCGGCTTCATCATCGATCTTATGCACGCGCATGGGGTCGAGGAGCTGGTCCTTGACCGTCATGCGCGGATTCAGGGCTGTGGCTGGATCCTGGAAAACAACAGAGATAGCGCGTCCCAGCTCTTTACGCTGGCGGCCTCGCCCCGTCATTTTCTCCCCACGGAAGTAGACCTCGCCACTAGTGGGCTTTTGTAGCCCGACCATGACACGGGCTAGCGTGGATTTACCGCAGCCAGACTCCCCCACGATGCCAACGACCTGTCCACGGTCTACGTGGAAGTTGATGTCCTTGTTAGCGTGAAGGGTTTCGGGCCGGAAGAGCTTTCCCGTGCGCGTTTTGTGGATCACGTTGACGTTACGAAGCTCAATAATGGGTGCATCGCTGTCGTGCCCTGTGAGGTTGTTACGCTGCTGCATCTGAGGATTACTCATCGGATTTCACCTTCTAAACCTTCAATATCGAGGTTGCTGCTGGCGGCTGCTTCCTCGCGACGCAACGCGAGCAGCGCATCTGTGGCGGCAAAGCAGTGGGTCTCTGAACCGTCAACAAGCCGGAGCAACGGACGTTGATCCAATCCCGTGGTCGGGTGGCTAGAACGTGGTGCAAAGCGGTCGCCGATCACAAACTCGCGAGGGCTCGGCACGGTTCCCGGTACCTGATAGAGACGATCCGCGCCAGCTTCGATGGATAGCACCGCGCCCAGAAGCCCTCGGGTGTACTCGTGTTGGGGGTTGGAGAGAAGCTCGCGGGTGTTGCCCTGCTCAACGACCTGACCTGCGTACATAACCGTGATTTTGTGAGCCAGCTTGGCCACCAAAGCGAGATCGTGGCTGACAAAGACCATGGAGAAGCCGAGCTTTTCACGCAGATCATTGAGCAAATCAACAACTTGATGCTGCACAGTCACGTCGAGGGCTGTTGTTGGCTCGTCCGCGATGAGTAGGCGTGGGTTACGCGTGAGCGCCATAGCGATGAGAACGCGTTGGCGCTGACCGCCGGAAAGCTCATGCGGATAAGACTTGAGAGTACGAACTGGATCAAGTCCGACGAGCTCCATCAGCTCTTCTGCAGTGCGCTTTCCGCCGCGGCGAATGAGCTGCTGCATTTGAGTGCGAATCAACATGGAGGGATTCAAAGAGCTCAGAGCATCTTGGTAGATCATGGCCATATCATGTCCGCGTAGGGCATTGTGCTCTTCTGGCTTGAGATCTAGGAGATTCTTGCCATCAAAGAGGATTTCACCAGTGATCTTGGCGGTGGGAGGAAGCAGGCCCATGATGGCCATAGAAACCAGAGACTTACCACATCCCGACTCGCCCACCAGACCCATCGTCTGTCCTGGGGACACGGTGAAGTTCACCTTATCCACGATATTTACATCACCGTGTGCTGCGGGGAAGGCAATGGATAGATCCTTGACCTCGATGAGCGGGGACTCACCACGCGTATAAACAAGACGGCGATTTTCACTCATCTCTGCATCTCTGAGAGCCGCGAGTGAGGTGTTGAGCGAGAGGGCTGCTTCCTTCTCAGTGGACTGTCCAAGAGTATTGCGAGTATCGATGCTGGGGTCATTATCGGATACCTTGGCCGTGAGTTTGATGCGTGGGGAGGCCATAGCATCGGTAAGCCCCTCGGAGAGGATGTTTAACGCGAGCACGGTTACAAGAATCATTAGGCCAGGGAAGAATGTGGGCCACCAAGAACCTGTAAGGAGTAGCTGCTTACCGTCGGCGAGGATATTTCCCCATGAGGGTGAAGGCGGCTTCACACCGGCGTTAATAAAAGATAGAGAGGCCTCGAATACGATGGCATCTGCAACCAGCACAGTGGCAAAGACTGCAATCGGGGCGATGGTGTTACGAGCAACGTGTTTGATCAGAATGTGTGGGATCTGGGCGCCCATAACCTTGGCCGCAGAGACATAGTCCTCGCCGAATTCACTGAGCACATTAGCTCGCACGATGCGAGAGAGCTGCGGAACATAGAGGAAACCGATAGCAAAGACCAACACCGGGATGGAAGTGCCAAAGACGGCAACAAACACAGCTGCAAGAGCGATGCCGGGGAAGGACATAATAATGTCCAGGATGCGCATGAGGACTTCAGAGACGACCTTGCCTGCAGTTGCTGCTATAGAACCAATAACTGCGGCGGCCACCAGCGCTGCGCCAGTGGCACAGAGACCTATGATCAGTGATGCGCGGGCGCCATAAGCCACGCGGGCAAAGATATCGCGGCCGATGGCATCGGTACCAAACCAGTGGTCGCCGCTCGGCGGCTGAACTGGTGTAGAGGACGCCAACGGATCATAAGCAGTAATGAGTGGCGCAAAGATAGCCATGAGGGCGACCAACGTGAGGAATGTCAGGGCTACTTTGGAGGCAATGGGCAAAGAACGAATTCCAGAGAATCGTTGCCCTGCGCGGTTTTCGAGTTTTTCAGTCAGGTTGCGTCGCATTAGATGCTCCTGATGCGTGGGTTGACGAGCACATAAAGCATGTCAACGATGATGTTGATGATGATGAACGTGATAGCGACAGTGAGGGTAACGCCCTGAACGAGGTAAACATCGTTGCGGGTAACACCGTCGAGGATGAGCTGACCCATAGCCTGAATGTTGAAGATGATCTCGATGATCACAGCGCCACCCATGAGGTAACCAACGCGGAGCCCCAGAACCGTGATGGGGGTAATAAGCGCGTTACGGAGAACGTTACGGGAGATGACTTCAGCCTTGGGAATACCGGATCCAATGGCAGTACGCACGTAATCCTTGTCCAGCTCTTCCACCATGGCGGTACGTACTACGCGGGTGAGTGAACCGGCAACTGGAACGGCCAAGGCCACAGCCGGGAGGAAAAGGTTGTTGAGATAAACCCCAGGGTCTTCGGTGAACTTCACCCACGAGGTAATCAATGCGGGGAACAGCCCCCACGCGCCGGGGATTGTTCCCAGCCACTGAATGAGCAGGATAGCCAACCAGAAAGAAGGGGTGGCCAGTGCCGCAATAGAGACGACGCGGATCAATTGGTCAGGCCATTTGTCTCGGTAGAGGGCCGCGATGACGCCAAAGACGAGGGAGAATACCGCAGCGAGGATCAATCCTAAGAAGGTGAGCTGCAGCGTAATCGGGAATGCCTTAGCAACAACGTCTGTGACAGAGGCGCTACCAGTTGTGGTACCAAGATCGCCGTGGAGCATGTCCACGAGGAAGTGGTAATACCGCATCAACAGAGGGTCGTTGAGGCCGTGGGTCTCACGGTATTCTTCGAGCGCCTCCAGCGAGGCCGTCTCCCCTAGCGCGAGGCGAGCAGGATCGGCAGGGCTGAAGGACATGATGAAGAACACCAAGAAGGTCACGCCAAGAATCATGATGGGTAGCGCAATCAGGCGCCGACCGATCAGTCGTAGCAGATTAGACATAGTAAATGTCCTGACTTTCGTGCGATGTACGTGTGCAAAGGCTCAACCGGATGGGAGGGAGCCTCATCTTTATAAGCTGGCGCGGAAAAGTAGGTACTCAGAGAGACTTGTCTGTAGCGCCGTAGGTTTTTGCGGCCTTTAATGGCCTAAAGCTGGGACTATTTAAGGCCTCGGCTTGTGATAATTGAGTGTGAGACCCTGCATTTATTCCCGTGAGCTGTGTACTTGATGGGTGGAACGCTATGTAATTATTGTGTGTCCAATTGCAGTGATTAATAGCGCGTATGAAGCGCTACTGCCACTAAACACACTGGGCAAAAGGGGCTTCTCCCCCAGCCAGCGTGACTTTTCTAGCCTGGGCTAAAGACGGTTCATAGCTGGCTGGGACGTGGAGAAAATGTTTTTACTTGGTGGAGCCAACGCCGACAAAGTTCAGGCCGGTCAGAGAGATCGGCTTGAAATCGACAAGCGAGGAGGCATCCCATGCAGTAGGCACCTTGCGGTGGAACAGCGGATAGAGCGGAACAGTCTCGGAAATAAGATCGAGTGCCTCGTTCCACTTATTCTTCTGCTCAGTAGCATTTGTGGACTTGAGACCCGCATCCAGGACCTCCTGAAGTTTGGTGTATTCAGGCGTTCCCTTCCAGTGCATGCGGGATTCGGTCCAGGTGTCTCCGGAGTACCACCAGCGCATGAGTAGGTCGGGGTCAAGGCCGAAGACGCTGGGGTCACCGGGGGCGATGACCACGTCGTATGCCTCTGGTTTTCCGTCGATGGTGTTGTATACGTCGGAAGACTTCTTCTCAGTGAAGTCAACCTTGATGCCGATAGCAGAGAGGGACTCCTGGATCAGCGGGGTGCACTTCTTTACCCAGTCATGGTCTGTGCACAGCATGCGTAGTTCTTTGAGCCCAGTTTCTGCAAAGAGTTTCTTTGCCTTCTCTGCGTCGTGAGCATACTGAACCTTTGCCTCGTGGTACTGCGGATGTTCCTTGTGCAGGAACGAGGTGGCAGGGCTGGCCTGGCCCAAGAGGGCTGTCTCGATGATCTGATTAATGTTCACGCCGTAGAGGAATGCCTGGCGATTCTTTACATCGCTGAAGGGGTTCGACTTATCGTTGTTGAACATGGCAAACAGCAGGCCAAAGCCCTGAACAGATTCCACGGAAGAGCTGGACTTCAGCTGCTCGATGGAGAGATAAGGGATGGAATCGATAGCTTGAACTGTCTTGGACTGGATAGCATTGGTGCGGGTAGATGCATCGGGGATGATCTGCCAAACCATGTTCTTAGCAAGCGCTGGCTTGGGACCGTTGTAGTCCTCGAATCGCTCGAACTTGATGGTCTTAGAGGTACCACCGTTATCGGTCATCTTATAAGCGCCGGATCCAATGGGATTAGCGGCGAACTTATCCAGGTTCGCTTGGACTGCAGCCTTGGGGACGATCTTGACCACTGCGAGACGGCTGGCAAGGACGCCAGTCTCCTCGGTGAGGGTGAAGGTGACGGTCTTATCGTCTTTCTTTGCGACCTTCTCGATAAAAGGAATAAAGGAGGCATACAGGCTCTTATTTGCCTTATCTAGGACGCGCTCGAAGGAAAAGACAACGTCATCGGCGGTGACGGGGGTGCCATCGTGGAACTTTGCGCCGTCGCGAAGCATAACGTCGATTGACTTGCCGTCGCCCTTGGGTAGTTCCTTTGCTAGCGCGGCGTAGGGTTCGCCGTTTGCGGGATTAAGCTCCGTCAGGCCTTCCATAGTGTGCCAGTTTGCTGCAACGGTTAGCGCTGCAGTGGTGGGCATGGGATCGAAGCCATTGGTTCCGAGTTCATAAGAGATGGCTGCTGTGATGGTGCCATCTTTGTTCAGTGAACCGGCACTCGCGCCTGCCGAGGGGCTCGAGGTGTCATTTCCCTTAGGGGCGCAAGCAGAGAGGGTGGCTGCAAAACCAGCCGCTGCGCCGAAAGCGGAAGTGATCTTAAAGAAATCGCGGCGAGTGTACTTTTTTTCTGAAGCATTGCTCATGGGTTATTCCTTTCCCCAAGTGTGCGTACAAGATGTCTTGCTGCGGCGACCAGCTTGGATAGGTGGCAAATGCCGTGTCGCGGGTCAATCCAAAGAATACATCAGACGTCTGACGTCCGCTAGGTTTTGTGTTAGGATTTCAATCGAAGTTGCCAAACAGCACCGTGACCATGCCTGTTTCTCCTCGCTTTCTACCCCATGTGTGGGAGGTGGGCGTATCCCCTGCTGTTAGGGAAAATGCAGGACATAGCAACCAACACCTAAAAATCTCTCATTCCGAATAGCTGCAGATAAGAGCTGTTTTGGTAGTCAAGAGGCATGTTTTTCGGTCCATCAACATGCTCAGTCGGCCGCAGATGAACAGGAGAAAATATGAATTCACATGTGAGTCCGGCGGTAGGAAAGAGCCCTACCGCGGCGGCAATCGAAGATTACATCCGTGATAATAATCTCTCTCCGGGGGACCTTCTCCCCTCGGAAGCGGCGCTATGTGAGCGTCTTTCGGTATCACGTTCCTCAGTCCGCGAGGCTATGAGGACGCTCGCTTCTCTTGACGTTGTTGAGATTCGACATGGGCACGGAACATTTGTGGGAAGCATGTCGCTCGCACCTCTTATTAATGGAATGGTGCTGCGTCTGACCTTGAATGAAGAGCTCGCTCTAGAAAACCTTTCATACGTTGTGGATATGCGCATCGCGCTGGACCTGGCCAATGCGGAGGAGCTGGCTAACTCTTATAAGGGGCAGTCCACCGAGGTGCTAGACCGGATTGTGGAAGCAATGAGGGAAAAGTATTTACGCGAGGAGTCTTTTGTGGAAGAGGATTGGCAATTCCACAAAGTGATCTCTGAGAAGCTATCCAATCCGTTGATGCGAGAAATGTCGATGGCCCTCTGGGAGATACACACCAAAGTGGTTCCGGTTCTGGGGCTGGGCGATCCGGAGGACATGGAAGACACCGTGGAGGCGCACTCGAAAATGATTCGAGCGCTTCATAGTGGCGACGCAGACAGCTATTGCGCACTGATCTGTGAACATTATGGTCCGCTTCTTCGTGTGATTAAGAAGAAAAGAGAGCAACAGGATCTTGCCCGGAATGCCAATTCTGCTGACATAGATAAGGAAGCGGATAAGGAGCGAGCATCATGATTGGCGCAGGCAATAAAGTGCAAACCCCCGTACGCATTGGCGTGGATATTGGTGGAACCAAGATCGCGGCGGGCCTGGTGGCGGATGCTAACCCCACCACCGTTATTGAGTATCGTCGTCGGCCTACGCCCGCGAGCAATGTGATACAAGAGGTCGCTGGCGTTATCCAAGAGCTTATAGACGTCTCCCCTACCGCGGTTTCGAGCATAGGAATCGGTGCTCCAGGGGTCATTGATCCCATAGAAGGCAACGTAGTGTCCTCGGGGCCGACCATGCAGGGATGGGCGGGAACTAAGATCGCGGATACGCTGAGGGAACAATTCCCGGTTCCCGTTGCCGTGCATAACGACGTCCGCGTTATGGGGCTGGGCGAGTCCATCTATGGCGCTGGTCAGGACTTTAACAATATTCTTTTTGTCAGCCTGGGCACTGGCGTGGGCGGGGCACTTGTGCGTGATGGTGGGCTTGTTGCCTCGCCTCACTGTACCGCTGGAGAGCTGCGTTGCCTGTGGGGACGGCTCCCCGATGGATCCGCTGCCCTCTTAGAGTCCTTCGCCTCTGGTCCTGGACTCGTTGACTCCTATAACGCGTATGCGGAGCACCCAGCCGTGGATCTCCACGAGATTATGGCTCGATACCACGCGGGTGAAGAATATGCGCGGGGTGTTATTGAGGAACATCTCTTTGCGTGCGGGGTTGCTATCGGCGGGTTTATTAGTGCCATTGACGTGGATGCTGTGGTGGTCGGCGGTGGCGTGGGCAATATTGGCGATGCCATTATTAACCCCTTTGCTCGTGGGCTAAAAGAAGGCGCCATCCCTCCACTCGATGCAGTACCAGTTATCCAGGCACAGCTAGGAACCGATGCTCCCATCGTAGGAGCCGCATATCTGGGGAAGACCCAAGACTAAATCAACAAAGTATCTATTTAATTTAAGGAACTCTCATGATGGATCTGCAGGGCTTTATTCAACAGGTGAAGAATAGGCTTATCGTTTCCGCGCAGGCGCCTACCGGTCATCCGCTACGTGATACTCGCACGATGGTCTTCCTTGCCAAAGCTGCTGAGCATGGTGGCTCGGCGGCGATACGCTGTGGCGGTTACGGTGGTCTCGAAGACATCCGGGCGATCGTAGATACTGTGTCTGTCCCCGTTATTGGGCTTACCAAAGAAGGAGACACGGGCGTATACATCACGCCATCAGTGAAGTCGGCAGAAGACGTGATTAAAGCGGGTGCGACTGTCGCAGCTATTGACGCCACCTTCCGGCCGCGCCAAGACGGATCTACCTTTGCCGATCAAGTGGCAGCAGTTCACGCGCTGGGTGGATTGGCGATGGCGGACATTGCGACTGCCGACGAAGCCGTAGCAGCGCATGAGGCAGGCGCCGATATTATCTCGACGACCCTAGCCGGGTATACGGAGCACAGGGAAAAAACCGATGGGCCAGATCTGGAGTTGATCCGAGAAATCCGCGCCGCATTGGGGCCAGATGTATTCCTTATCGGTGAGGGTCGGTTCCACTCCCCCGAGCATGTGAAGCAGGGTCGAAAAGCAGGAGCGGACGCACTGATCGTAGGAACCGCGATCACGGATACTGCGTGGATCACTACGCAGTTTGCTGCAGCAGCTAAATAGGAGTGGCGCTCATGACCGGATTCATCGTAGGAACCGTAGTAACGGTTGACGGCGTGCTAGAAGGTCACCGTGTTGACTATGACGCAACGGGGACAATCACAGCGATTACCCCGGCGTCGGATAAAAAGCTAAACAACGATCTGATGATCCTTCCGGGCCTCGCCGATATTCACAATCATGGAGGCGCCGGAGAATCCTTTCCCACCTCGGGGAGTGAGGGCTGTATAGCGGCCGCACGGCATCACCGTGCTCACGGGTCCACTACGCTGCTTGCGTCGACAGTCTCTATGCGAGAAGAAGTATTGTTACCGCAGCTTAGTCTGCTTTCCGAGCTGGCTAGCGACGGAGAAATAACAGGAATCCATGCAGAAGGGCCGTTTGTTAATAGCTGTCGCTGTGGGGCGCAGGATCCCGCCGCGATTATTGGGGGTGACCCAGAGCTCTTTGCAAAGATGATCAAAGCCTCACGCGGTTTCTTACGCTCGATGACTTTTGCGCCAGAGACGCCTCACGCGCGGAAATTGGTTGACATGTGCGCGGAGCACAACGTGGTTGTGTCGTTGGGACACACAGATGCCGATTTTGATCTCACCATGGATATGATCCGCTATGCGGAACAGCGCGGGGCTGTGGTCACCGCGACGCACCTGTTCAATGCCATGCCTCCGCTTCACCACCGCGCGCCGGGTCCCGTGGCAGCTCTAATGAGCGCTGCTGCTCGCTCCCTGGCACACGTTGAGCTTATCGCCGATGGTGTGCATCTGGATGACAATACGGTGAGCATGGTGTTGGATTCTGTGGGCTCGGAGAATATCACTTTTGTTTCCGACGCAATGGGGGCCGCAGGTAAAGCCGACGGAGAGTACATTCTCGGTGCTTTGGCTGTCACGGTTATTGACGGCGTTGCACGTTTGAGCACAGAGGACGGCTCGCAGGGGGCTATCGCGGGCGGAACATCCCGGGTGATTGATCAAGTACGGCGACAAGTGGGAGCAGGCCATGACATGGTCGATGTGATTCGAGCATCCACCAGCGGAAATCGCCTTTTGGGGCTCAGTGATCGCGGTGATATTGCCGTGGGTAAAAAAGCAAACTTTGTTGTATGCCGCAATGACTTTGAAGTGGTCGCGGTCTACGAAAACGGACAAAAGCTCAACTTTTAGGAGACGGTAACCATGGAAATCATCATTACTCCCACCCACAAAGAGGCGGCGGTAATCGCTGCGGACATTTTTGAGGGGTATATCAGGCAGGGGAAGACCTTAGGTTTAGCCACTGGCTCGACGCCGGGAAGCACCTACGCCGAGTTGGTGCGCAGGCATCGGGAAGAAGGCCTGTCTTTTGCTCAATGTCAGGCATTCCTCCTCGACGAGTATGTAGGTTTGCCTCGAGAGCACGAGCAGACTTATTACCAGACTATTCGCCGAGAGATCACGTCTCACGTGGATATTGATGACTCCGCTGTTCACAGCCCTGATGGAACGGCGGAAAACCCAAGCGCTGCTGCCGAAGCTTATGATCAATCAATACGGGATGCCGGTGGCGTGGATATTCAGGTTTTAGGTATTGGAACTGATGGCCATATCGCGTTTAATGAGCCGACCTCGTCACTGGTAAGTCGGACTCGTATCAAGACTTTGCATCCGGATACCGTACGAGATAACTCGCGCTTCTTTGATAATGACGAGTCTCAGGTGCCGCATCACGTGATGACTCAGGGGATTGGCACGATCTGCGAAGCCGGTCATCTTGTGATGCTGGCCTTTGGGGAGAACAAGGCTGACGCGGTTAAATCCATGGTAGAAGGGCCTGTCAGCGCTATGGTTCCAGCCTCGGCCTTGCAGATGCACAAGCACGTGACTGTGATCCTGGATGAAGCTGCCGCTAGCAAGCTAGAGAACATCGAGTATTACAACTATGCATTGGCGCATAAACCAGAATGGCAAAAATTTTAAAGTACATCGAAGATAGAACCATTCTCCGTTTATCCGTAGAAGCCGTCTCTTTATTAAGGGACGGTACAGGTTGAGCGCGGAGAAAATAACGTAGGAGAGGCTAGTAATGTCTCTCCTATTTTAAGTTTTTTGGTGTTTTGCTAGGTGTTTTGAAGTAATTGTGCACAATCTAAAAGGCGTAGTGCTTATTGTCTTTGTGGCAATGAGTGTATCCGGGGTGGAGAGTGCTCTTTTATTGTCAATTATTGGCATTGCGCAAGGGGGAAGGTGCGACGGTTTGGGGGTTACGGAGCTGTTTGGTGAAGGTAGTAAACCTGGATATTTATAGTGTTCTCTCCCTACTAAGGGGAGGGTGTTGACATAGAAAATGATTCTCATTAGATTAAAGAGTGTTATTTTCAATAATTCAACAAAGGATCCCTTGTGCCTAAAAGAATATCGGCGGCCTGCCTGGGCTTTTTAGCCGTTGGCGGGCTTATCGCTTCAAGCGTAATTCCCGTTGCCTCCGCAAATACGGACTCGGACGATTCCCTCACCGTCCGTACCCAAGTGCACGTTGATTCACCGCACGCGGTGTGGCAAGACGATAATTTTTCCCTGGTTTCCAAGAGCAGCGGAATGATTCCTATTGAGAAAACAATTAACTGGGTAAGTAGAGGAAAAGTTGATCGTGGACTCTATGCATGGAATGTTCCAGATGATGACCGTCTCAAATTCCTAGGGGAAAAAGGGCAGCTCATGTACTACGGGGGCCCTGCGCACGGCTCCCCTACTGACGGCATGCCGATCTGGGCGGGCTTTGGCGCTGCCATTGATCTGCCCACTGAGAAGTTCCGTGATGAGTCCTTCAACCTAGACATCGTTGGTTTTGAGGGTCCCGGAAAGATGGAACTCTTCACGTATAGCGACGAGGAGATGCCGCTGCAGCGCCTATGGTCGTCGCATGATACCGGGTACCGTTCTACATGGGTGGAAAAAGGAACCCACACGCACAACGCCACCACTTTTACCCGCCCCGGCAGGTATGAGATCAGCTACCGCGCTTCTGCCCGTGGCACAGACGGAAAGCTCATTGCATCTGAGCCGCAGAAGCTAATTTGGCAAGTAGGCGGCCCCGATCCCTCGGAGGCAAAGCTTGGGAATATAAAAGAGGCCTATGATGAGGCATCGGATTCCAAAGATGAGGACTCGTCGGAAGACTTTAAGCCTGAGTTTATGATGTCCCCTTATGCCGGCGGCTCCGGCGGTAGTGATAAGGATCTTCTGACCAAGCTGGCTTTTAACACCGGAAACGCTAAAGATTCCGGTCATGCCGTCTTCTATATCGATGGCTACTACCTGGCCGAAGTCCCCGTGAAAGGGGGCAAAGCCGAGTGGGTTGAGATGATCGGCGGCCTAAACTCCAAGTTCCAAGTTGTGTACATCCCGGGCAAGGATTCCCAGAGCCCCCGGTGGGTGTCTGAAGAACTTGAGCACACCACGGGCGGGAAAGAGCAAAAGACAAGCGACGCGGGCGAATTCCCAGAGGCTCAGAAGGATGAGGAACTGGAAGAATTCGACCTAGAAGACATCAAGCCAAAGAGCCTAGATGTTGCCGTCTCAACGGGCAAGATGGACAAAGATATTGGAAGCTTTGACCTCACCATAGACCCTAAAGATAAAGACCTGACTGTAAAGGCAGTGGGCGGGTTCTATGAGAAGGAGTCTGGCAAGGAGTTTACGGGCGTTCCTAAGGATCATGCTCCCACGTGTCCCGTTGCATTTACCAGTGCCCCTAATAACCGAACCAGCCTGCAGATAATCGGCGGCTGCGATAGTGAAGACTATCAGCTGCTGTTGGATATCATTCCAAGCTCCAGGACTATAGCTCCAGGTAAAGCAACCTTTGTGGAGTCTCGTAAGGGTGAATACCAGCCGTTAGCGGAAACCACCGTCAAGCTGGGTAATGGAAAAGCTGCGGAGGATCCTGAGGAATCGGAAGGTGCGGAACCCGCGGAAGGCGAGGACCCCTCGGAGGGTGAGGAGCCCGGAGAGGGCAACAAGAAACCCAAGAAGGAATCCGAGCAAACTCCAGCGGAAGCGACCGAAGAGCCCGGGGAAGAGACCGGCGAGGAAACCAGCGAACAGACCACGGCTAGCAAGCCGGATAAAGCTAAGACTCCTGAAAAAAAGAAAGATTCCAAGGAGACTGAGCCCTCTTCAGGCGTTCTGAATACAAAAAAGGTGGAAATTTCCAAAGGCCATGTGGATATTTCTCCCAAAGAGATCGATGATTCTTTGGCCCTGGTGATTAAAGACGAGAGCGGCCAGCATGATCCCAAGGCAGTTTTGCGCGATCCCAATTCGGTGACGTTTGTGGTGCCGCAGTCTTCCAAGACCCTGCTTAAAGGCGATATCAAGGACATCGCTAAAAAGGGTGATCGAGTGTATATGCTTCCTGAGGTGCAAAAGACTGGTCTAGTATGGCTGGGCTTTAGCACCGAGGAGATCTATGCTGAGACTGAGGATAATTATGAGTTCACCATAACGCCGAAGCACACGCCTGAAGGCGGAAAGTGGGTCGCATATAGTGGTGATGCTGGCTCATCTGAGAACCGGATCGGGGACTCTTCCGGAGAACACGTGTATAAAGCCGAGGGATCGACGCATCGTCATCTCAACTGGGTATTTACCAAGCCGGGCAAGTACACGATGGAGGTAGTGGTCAAAGATACGTGGGATGAACTCAGCAAGCCTGCAACTCTTACCTTTGACGTGCGTGATTCGAATTCCGTTGCCGGTAATTCCCAAGGTTCTAAAGCGCAGAAACCAAGCAATCCAAATAAGGATGGCAACTCAACCAGTGCCCCCACTAAGAAGGATTCCCCAGAGCGTCCTACTGCTAAACCCACGGCTAAAGAGGACCGAAACGATGGGCGTCGTGAGCTTGTCGACGGCCACCTAGACTTCGGCCCGGCGTTTGTGGACGGAAAGCTGGGCTTCTACGTCGGCGTTGACGTAAAGCGTGAGCATGATGCGGTTTCTGATGATGGTCACAATCTTGCTCATCCCGATAAGGTTGCGTTAGTTGTTGGAGAGAATCGACGCTTTACCATCGGAGAGAAAGGCAACCGTGGTATTCCCGAGAATGATGACACCGCATTCCTAGGAAAGAAGGGCGATCACGTTTACTATCTGCCCAACACCCAGGATCATAACGCGGTGTGGCCGGGGTTTGATACCAACAAAGTGCGCAATAAGTTCCCTAAGGGAATGAGCATTGAAATTGAGCCGGAATCCATGCCGGATGGCGCAAAGTGGTGGGCTGGGCATCTACCGAGCCTGTCCAATGATCTGATCAAGCTTGCGGATTCCAGCGGCAAGTCAGTGATAGATAAGGGCGAACCATTCCATGAGCACGCTGACTGGTTCTTTACTAAGCCAGGTACATACAAAATTAAGATGCGAGCAGTGGCTCAGGACTCGGGTACATCCACACAAGCCATGACTTCTGATGGCAAGCAGATCAACATCGGTTTGGTGGCCGGCGGTGAAACTGCAACAAACTGGGAGACGATCGTCTTTGAGGTAGGAACCGGGGAAGCTGCTCGAGCTACTTCCGGCACTAGCTCCCAGGGTGCACAAGGGGTTACTGCAGCAGCTAAAGGTAAGCAAGGTTCTAAAACAGTTGCTCTGACCAAAAACGACAATGCCCCTAAGAAAGGCGTGAAGAGCTTGTTGGCAAACACGGGTGCCTCTCCTGAGGTGGCTCTTGCCTTGGCAATGCTCTTTGTTGGCGTTGGATTTGCGGCGATTGGTTATCGTCGAATGAAAAACGCAGAACAACTCTAAGACATGAGTTGTTGGGGTGCCGTGATATTTCACGGCACCCCGCTTTTTTGTCGGTATCTTTTATCCCCGTCGCTGGTGGAGAAACAGCGCGGCCTAAATAAGGCGTTGCTGCCGGGCTGCGGTGATGGCGGCGGTTCGATTATCCACGCCTAGTTTTGAGTAGATGTGTACCAGGTGGGTCTTTACCGTTGCTTCAGAGATAAAGAGTTTTGCTGCTAGCTGACGATTAGACAGGCCTTGCTCTAAGTTTTGAAGGATCTCTATTTCTCGCGTAGATAAGGCCTGTCGCGGCTTACTCACCCGCTGCATGAGTGCGTTAGCCACCTCTGGGGCTAGTGTGCGCCGGCCTTCGAATGTTGCCACCACTGCATCATGAAGAGCTGCTTCGGGCGCATCTTTTAAGAGGTACCCCATGGCTCCAGCCTCCACAGCTGCGAGGATGTCGGCTTCTGTGTCATAGGTAGTCAAGATGAGTACAGGAGGGCCGCCAGCGGAGGCTAGTGCGCGAGTAAGAGTGATACCGTCGGTTCCTGGCATTTGGATGTCTGTGACAACAACGTCAATTCCTTCGGTGTTAACGTTGGCGCCGTTGCTGGCTTCCGCAACAACGGAAATGTCTTCAAAGCTATCGAGGATTGTGCGCAACCCTGCTCGCACGACGGGGTGGTCGTCGATAAGCATGACGCGGATCATTGTGCCTCCCTACGGCTGGTGAGCGGGATACGGCACACCAAGGCGGTGCCGTACTCATCTGATTCAATCACGAGACTGCCATCAACGGTGGCGATGCGTTTTTTAAGGCCACCGAGCCCAAATCCCCCTTCTGATTGATCTGTCGCGGTAGTAAGACGCGCGGCGTTAAATCCCAAGCCATTATCTACTACATCAATGCTGACTTCATCCTCCCATATCCCAAGCGTGACCACTGCTTTGTTGGCATGGGCATGTTTGACAACGTTGTTAAGCCCCTCTTGAGCCACTCGTAATGCAGTACGAGTAACTGGTTCGGGAAGGCTTGTTTCCATATCTCCCACGAGCTCGAGGTGAACATCAAGGGGACATCCGAGCGCTGACTGTTTTTCGCGGACTCCGTCGATAACGCCTTGGAGTGCAATGGGGAGTGACTCCCCCAATGCTGGAGCTGCGAGATCGCGAACAAAGCGTCGTGCTTCGGCGAGGCTCTCCCCTGCTTGTTTTTCGATGATAGCCAGCTGTCGCTGAACGTTTTCTAGATCTCCGTGTTCGCAGTGTCTGTGGGCTGCTCTGGATAACAACACGATGGAGCTAAGCCCCTGCGCTACGGTGTCATGAATTTCTCTTGATAGCCGTTCTCGCTCCTCAAGACGCCCTGATTGGTGCTCTGAGGCTGCCAAATCCCGTTGGGCGGCCAGCAACTCGGCGGCTACTTGGCGGTAATGCATGGCGTCCTGATTTAAGACGTAGTAACCGTAATAGATTGCAACGCTGAAGCAGGCCCCAATTATAGGACCGAGTAATTGCCCTAGTACCCGATCTTCTGGCCGTGCTAGCCAGGGGATGATGGTAGCAATTCCTAATAGCAGTAGAACACTCAGTATGCCGCGGATTCCGGGAAGCAGGTTGAGCGCAATAAGGACTAGGGGGAACATCAGCCACGTGAAGCTACCCGACGCTCCCATCAGAATCGCCCACATCAATGTGATTACTAGCATCCACCAGCCGCTGAGGGGCATCGGATCTTTGATGTTGTCTCCCCTGGCAAACCGATTCTCCCAGGCGGTTCCAAACATGTAAAAAGCGCCAAGGCCTAGGGCTAAGGTGGTGATACATAATTTCCATGGTGATTCGGAGTCCGGGCTAAGGGTGAAACGGATAATTCCAAAGCCAAGCAGTGCGGCGAACATCAGGTGCAAACTGACGCGGAGCAACGTAAGGATCTGAATCACGTGGGGTCTCATGCCCTTGAATCTAATACGGGGGTGCAAGTATCCACACCTCGAAGTTTTTTATACAGAATTCTGGGATGCATTTATTCATGTAAACCTTTGCCTAAAGCTCAGTGCGTTGAACTTAGAGCTTGCTAAAGGAATTGTTTGGGTTTAAGTTATGAAAATAAAACCCAATATCAATAAGGAAGCTACTTATGCGCCTCTTTTCTCATAGAGCGTTTGGCATTGCTACTGCTTGTTTTGTTGTTGCTGCGACTGGCGCGAGCCCAGCGCTGGCAGGACCGGATCAAAACAAAAAGCTTGTTTATGGCACGCATGTAGACCTTTCACCAGCGGCTAGTGTGAAAGGGAATGATATTCAAGCTTTGGGGGTGGTTACTGGAGCGGGGTCCGAATCAATTCCGGCACAAGCTACGGTCATGTGGGTTCCAATGACTGGAAACTACTACCTCTACCCCACCCCTGACACAGAGTTTCTTGGGAAACAAGATAAGGGGATCTGGCAAGCTCCTCAGAACGTTGATATGAGCCAGCTCCCCATTTATTTTGGGTATAACACAGATAGCTCATTGCAGTCCCATACTGACATGCTCAAAGACGGCAACTATTCCTTGGATCTGCTTGGAGTAAGCGGACCCGGTGATGTGGAAGTGTTCACTAAAACAGTTACGGGTGTTCGGCGGGTGTACTCAAGTACTGATACCTCTTTGCGCTCCCTCATCCAGCCCAGGCATTCGCATTTTCATACTACTTTTTCTAAACCGGGCCGCTACGTCTTTACTTATCAAGCAATAGGGTACAAGGAAGATGGAACCCCGATTCCTACAATGCCTATGAAGCTGGCATGGCAGGTGGGCGGGCAAAATCCTAAAAACGGAAAAATTCTAGACTTTGCTGGGGAGTACCAAGCCGCCAAAGAAAAGAACACCGCTTCCCAAGAGGCGTCGATAGCTTTTAAGCCTGACGGGGCGTTTACAAACATTACCTTCGCCGGTAATGGGAACGGACGCCTTATCCTTACTAATCAGGGGCACTTTCTTGACGAGCTAGAGGTCAAAGATGGAAAAGCAACTACTACCACGTATTTGGCCTCGGAAAGCTCCACGTACCAAGCTATTTTTATTCCAGATGAGTCGGATAGCTCTTCCCCCTGGCTCTCCAAGGAAATTGAGTACCAGACTGGCGGCGAAGCCGTCACGGTAACAGAAGAGGCTGAGGAGCTCACTGAGCCGACAACGTCAGAGCATTTCACTACCGCAGAGCCAGTTTCTTTGGCTGACTCCGCGATAACCCTTAAAGCTGAGCAGACTGATTCTTCTGGCACAAAGCTAACGCTTGAAGCAAAAGATAAAAATATGCGAGGCAACTTTGTCATCGGTTTATACAGCAGTGAAGAACAATTTTTGCAGCAACAAAAAAGGGCGAGAGGGTACGCTAACTGCAGTTTCGAAGGAGAGTTTGACTCAGAGGGAAGATATGAAAAAGAAGTTGACCTCTCTGCCTGCAAAGACGATAAGTTTTTAAGGCTACGTATTACACCGCATCCACTGCTCAATGCGGAGCCCTTAGATGAGCTAAAAGAGATCGATCTGATGAGTGGCAAAGAGGGCAAGTTCTCCCTAAAGCTCTCTGAAACTAAAGAAGAGCTGCCAATCGCAGAAGAATTTAATGGCTATAAGCCAGGCGACGAAAATGAGAACCCCTATTCTAAAGAGGGAGCTCAGGAGGAAGAAGGCGCGGACCCTGAAGTTGAAGAGCCGGAGGAAGAGGAACTCAAAAAAGACAATCCCCCTTCCCGGCCTTTGGCACCGCGGCGTGAGCTAAACGCGGACACTGGCCTTATTAAACGATCCGATTTTGATTCGGAAATTGTTGAGTTCTCTGAAGGTCACATGGACATTCGGCTGGCCGACGACTCGGGAGAACCGTTTGTGGCTCTTAAGGTGGATAAACCAAGTCCCTCGGTTGTGCGTCCTATCCAAAAAACAGCGATTCGGGTAGGCGAAAACGCAAAGATGAAGCGTACTCAGAAGCTCGAGGATGCGGAGCTGGATTTCTTGGGAAAGATGGGAGAAGAATTCTATCTTTTGCCACAGGTGGAGGCGCTGCAAAAGCCATGGCCTGGTTTTAGTACGGAAAGCCTTGACTATACAAAGCCAGACTATGCAAAGGGAGTTTCTTTCAAACTTGTAAAGTCAGAGGTACCCGAGGGCGGACGTGCTGTGTTCTTCACAGGAGATATCGGCGGGGCGCCTACCCGCTACTTTGATACCGATGATTCTGAGCATCAGGAGATGAAGACTACTAAGCACACGCATCTGCATGGTTCCTGGTCTTTTACCAAGCCAGGTACTTATAAGTTGTATCTTCAGGCGATAGGTATGGGGAAGGATGGGAAGGAAAAGGTCTTGACTGAGGCCCAGCCGCTGACCTTCCTAGTGGGTAAAGACGCTAAGATCTCTACGCCCGCTAAGCCATCCTCCAAGGCAGCTAGCCGTGAGGATGCACCGGTATAAAGCTTAAGAGCCTTGCACGTAACGTGAGTAGCTCCTCTAACTCTCCTAGGCATCCTAATGCTGTGTATGCAGCGGCTAAGGCCGAGGCTCTGAAACGCTCGGAGGCCAAAACACCGAGTAAAAATACTGTAAAGAAAGTTCTGGCGCAGACAGGCGCGGATGCGGAGTGGCTCGTGCCCCTTGCCATGCTTGCGTTTGGTATTGGCTTTGCGGTGCTTGGGTGGGCGAGGTTGCGTCGAGAAGCTCGCTAGCTACCGCGTTATCTATAGGTCAGGCTCAACAACCGCCCGCAGAGTTGCCGTAGTTATAAAACGCAGGCAACTCATGGATCTGTGATCAACCACATGGTTGATTCAAGGTTCACCTAGGCCACCGATGGAAAAAGTCTCCGGAACGCCGAGAATTGATAGCGGAAAGGAGAAAAGATGTTTCTCGGTTTACGTGATATTCGTTCAGCGGGCGGTCGCTTCGCTTTGATTGCCTCTGTGGTGGGCTTGATCACTCTTTTGATCGTGATGCTTACTGGTTTGACGCAGGGGCTGGGCGCGCGGAATACCGCGGCGCTGGAATACTTGGCCAAAGATGGTGCCAAATTTGTTTTTACCGCCCCTACAGGCGAGGCCTCATTTAGTTCTTCGGAGATAAGCCAGGAGATCCTGGATAAGTGGAAAGACGCTGCTGGCGCGGAGAATGTGACTCCAGTAGGTGTGAACCAGACGCGAATTGAATCAAATGATAGAGCCGATTCTGCAGCTGTGATGGGGCTTCCCGTGGGGACCTCGGTAGAAGGCTCGTCTGAAACGATAGGTGAAGGTGCTCTTGTACCTAAGTCCATTGCAGACAAGATTGAGGTCGCGGCGGGAGACACCCTCAATATCGGTGGCGTTGCCGTAAAAGTGGACGGTGTAGTGGAAGATACGTACTACAGCCACTCCTCTGTGGTTTGGGTGAATTCTGAGGTCTGGAAGAAAGAAAGCCACAGCCCCGGAATTGCTACGCTGCTCCTCGTACGCGGTGATGCTCAGCCGCAGGACATGAAGAATGAGCAGGTCACTGACCTCAAGGGAGCATTTGATGCTCTGGCTTCTTATAAGTCTGAGCAGTCCTCGCTTAAGAATATGCAGGGATTCCTCTACGCAATTTCTGCTTTGGTTACTATTTCCTTCCTCACCGTATGGACGCTGCAGCGCACCCGCGATATTGCAGTTTTGACTGCCTTGGGTGCGTCCAAGGGATACCTACTTAAGGATGCGATCGGTCAAGCGGCAATCGTTCTTGCGATGGGTGTTATCGCTGGCGCTGGTATCGGAGCGCTCCTGGGGTGGATTGTTTCTCAGGCCGTACCGTTTGAGGTGTCTGTGTTGAGTGTTCTTGGTCCGGCAGCAGCAATTTGGCTGCTTGGTTTAGTGGGATCGTTTGTGGCGGTCCGAAATGTTACTAAGGTTGATCCGCATATTGCGCTAGGAGCTGCAGCATGATTCCCGTTCTCTCTCTTGAAAAAGCCAGTGTTGTTTATCCCGATGGTTCGTCTACGGTTACGGCATTGGATGCCGTTGACCTGGAAGTTCGTTCTGGGGAGTTGCTTGCGTTGGTAGGCGAATCCGGCTCCGGTAAGTCCACGTTGCTGTCTGTGGCGGGGGCACTCCAAACTCCGACTTCGGGCACGGTAATGGTTGCAGGGCAAGATATTCAAACCTTGGATGATGCCGGTCGTGCCAAGTTGCGTCGTGAGAAGATCGGTTTTGTTTTCCAGCAGGCAAACCTTCTTGGTTCTCTCAATGCTCGGGAGCAGCTTTTGGTCACGGATCACGTACGTGGTATACGCGGCTCAAAGCTACGGGCTCGTTATGATCGTGCTGATGAGCTGCTGGCGCGCGTGGGCCTTGAAGGCAAGGAAAACCGTAAGATTGCGCAGCTTTCTGGTGGTCAGCGGCAACGTGTGAATATTGCACGTGCTCTCATGGGGAATCCTGCACTCTTGCTCGCCGATGAGCCTACCTCCGCATTGGACCGCCGCATGAGCGTGGAAATTGTGTCTTTGCTTTCTGAGATCACTAAGGAGTTTGATGTGGCCACGGTGATGGTGACCCACGATTTGAGCCAGCTTTCTTATGCCGACAACGTTGTGGAGCTTATCGACGGCGCCCGTAAAGACTAAAACATCTGAATATTACGTAAACTCCCTTGGCCTCACAGGTGGAGATTCCTGCAACTCTGCAAGGGATCACTCTCTACTTGTGAGGCTTTTGTGTGCCCTTGGCAGGCATACTTTGCCGAAAGATAGTCAAAGATATGAAATCCTGACACTATTCACAGTATTTACTTACATTGTTTTGTTTTTGCTGCTATAGTGACCTTGTTGCAAGGCTGGCCAGCCGGTTTTCAAAACGGCACTTCTCAGTAAATTCATATATTTATGGAGATGGCGGACTTTGTGATGCTCATGCGCTTGTTTTGAAGCGGTTCATGAGGTTAGCTTCGGTTTAACGGCAGCAAAGAGCTGCTGGATCTAGTTAGGAAAAGCGAAAGGGGTCGGTTGCCTTATATAGAAACCCTGCTACAGGAGATTTTTGTTAATCAATACCGAATAGTCCCGAACTATTTCTAGTAGATAATGTGAAAACTTTTCCCACGAGAGTGGAAACCTTGTGACCTGCTGCAACTAGCTCCATATTGTGGAGCGAGGTCTAGGGTGTTTAATTTACCGATAAAATATAAAAGTAAGGTTCATGCTTATGCGAAACGTTAAGGCTGTTCGAGCACATCTTTTGCCTGGACGGAGCTTAGATGTGCAGTGGGGTTCGGGGAGCTTTCCGCTAGAAGCGAAGGTCTGCGTTGATCCGCCACCTTAGTGGCCTATTCTTTCTCGGCTCTCGACGGGCTCCGGTTTGGCAGACTAGGGTCCGTTGCTACATGGGAGACTAAAACCCACTACAGCTAAGACTGCTGTAGTGGGTTTTTATTACTTATGAGCGGTTGGAGACCGCTATAAAAGTGTGAGTTTAGGAAAGGATGCCCGTGACCTTGGTGAAGAGGCTCAGGATCTTGGTGACGGACTTGAGGAGCTCAACAACGGTGGAGAGGCTAGAGTTAGACAGGCTGGAAAGAAGTTCAGCTGACATAATTAAATCCAATCAGTAGAAGTGAAAAGAATTGCTTATAGGATAGCAAGGGTTGGGTAAGACAAGAAAGGAATGTGTCTAAGAATAAAAATTTTTTAACTTGCTTATGTATTTGTCATGGGTAGTCAGGCACTATAGGCAAAAGAGATAAAACGGTTTATGGGGTTAACCGGGGGGAAATTATGGCCGGCGGGAAATATATTGAGGCTCCCTAGGAATTGTGTAAAAAGAATTGCGGAGGCGTACCAGGCGTCCGGTGATGGCTCTGATGGGGGAAGCGTTGCTAGGTGCTATTACACTGTATTTTTATGACTAATCCGAGCGAGAGCACTACTGGTCCTGCGTTTCGGTATACCGCGCAGCTGGCCGGGGATATTGAGCGTACGTGGCAGCAATTCTGGATCGACAATGGCACTTTTAATGCGCCTAACCCAGTGGGTGACCTAGCTGTCGCTGGACAAGAGCTTCCAGAGGACAAGCTCTTCGTTCAAGATATGTTCCCCTACCCTTCCGGTGCTGGTCTGCATGTGGGCCACCCCTTGGGGTATATCGCGACGGACGTTTTTGCGCGTTTTAACCGCATGCTGGGTAAGAATGTGCTGCATACCTTGGGCTATGACGCCTTTGGTTTGCCGGCGGAGCAGTATGCAATTCAGACGGGTACGCATCCGCGTGCGACCACCATGTCCAATATTGCGAATATGCAGCGCCAGCTGAGTGCGTTGGGTTTGGGGCATGATCCTCGCCGTAGTGTGGCTACCACTGACCCTGAGTTTTATAAGTGGACGCAGTGGATTTTCTTGCAGATTTTCAATGCCTGGTTTGATACCCAGCAGCAAAAGGCCCGCCCTATTTCTGAGTTGATTCCACTTCTGGAGTCTGGCGAGGTGGCATTGCCGGAGGGCTTTGAAGGTTCTGCTAACTCTTATTCGGAGTTGGATGCGGTAGAAAAGGCCAAGGTCATTGATGAGTTCCGCTTGGTTTACCGTTCTCATTCGATGGTGAATTGGTGCCCTGGGTTGGGTACGGTTCTGGCTAATGAGGAGGTCACCGCTGATGGACGATCGGAGCGCGGGAATTTCCCTGTGTTCCGCAAGAACCTTTCGCAGTGGATGATGCGTATCACTGCGTATTCGGATCGCCTTATTGATGACCTTGATGCGCTAGATTGGCCGGACAAAGTCAAGAGCATGCAGCGTAACTGGATCGGTCGTTCACGTGGTGCCGAGGTGGATTTTGATGTCCTTGGGCACACGATCACAGTGTTTACCACTCGCCCAGACACGTTGTTCGGTGCGTCGTATATGGTTCTTGCGCCTGAGCATGAGCTTGTCGACGCCCTGGTGGCCGCCGGTACGAACTCCTACGACGGGGTCGATCCTCGCTGGACCTTTGAACAGTCCTGCCCTGCCGATGCCGTAAAGGCATACCGCGCTTCTATTGCAGCTAAGAGTGATCTTGAGCGCCAGGAGAACAAGGAAAAGACGGGTGTGTACCTCGGTGTAAATGCCGTGAATCCCGTCAACGGTGAGAGCATTCCGGTATTTATCGGCGACTATGTTCTAACGGGTTATGGCACGGGTGCGATCATGGCTGTTCCTGCGCACGATACACGTGACTATGAGTTTGCCACCGAGTTTGGCCTGCCTATCCGTGAAGTCGTTGCTGGTGGCAATGTTGCGGAAGAGGCTTACACGGAATCGGGCGTAGCCGTGAACTCCGCTAACGATGAAGGCTTAGATATTAATGGCCTGGACAAGCAGGAAGCGATTGCTCGGGTTATTGAATGGCTCGTGGACAAGCAAAAAGGCTCTGAGAAGATCCAATACAAGCTGCGAGATTGGCTGTTTGCGCGTCAGCGTTATTGGGGCGAGCCGTTCCCCGTAGTCTACGACGCAGATGGCGTTGCTCATGCGCTTCCTGAGTCTATGCTGCCGGTGGAACTGCCCGAGGTTGAAGACTATAAGCCTGTCTCTTTTGATCCGGACGATGCCGATTCTGAGCCGCAGCCACCGTTGGCTAAGGCCACGGAATGGACCCAGGTGGAGCTCGACCTGGGCGATGGCCTAAAGACTTACACCCGCGACACTAACGTTATGCCACAGTGGGCAGGTTCCTCGTGGTATCAGCTGCGTTATATCGATCCCACCAATAACAAGCAGTTCTGCGATATAGAGAATGAACGCTATTGGACAGGGCCACGCGGGGAGAATGACCTCGGCGGCGTGGACCTGTACGTGGGAGGCGTGGAGCACGCTGTTCTGCACTTGCTCTACTCACGCTTCTGGCACAAGGTGCTTTTTGATCTTGGCTATGTTACTTCTGGTGAGCCTTATCGTCGCCTGTTTAACCAGGGATATATTCAGGCCTTTGCTTATACCGATAGTCGCGGAGTGTATGTTCCTGCTGCTGAGGTGGAAGAGAAGGACGGCAAGTTCTTCTACCAAGGCGAAGAGGTGAATCAGGAATACGGCAAGATGGGTAAGTCCTTGAAGAATGCCGTGGCTCCGGATGAGATCTGCTCTGATTTTGGTGCCGATACTCTCCGCGTCTATGAGATGGCGATGGGGCCTTTGGATACGTCTCGCCCGTGGGCAACCAAAGATGTTATTGGTGCGCATCGCTTCCTGCAACGATTGTGGCGCCTTGTTGTTTCTGAAGACGACGGCTCCGTTGTGGTCACGGATGCGGGACTTGCCGACGACGACCTCAAGCAACTGCACCGTACTATTGCGGGCATGCGTGATGACTATGAGGGCCTGCGCATTAATACCGTCGTTGCTAAGGTCATCGAGTACGTCAACTACTTGACCAAGAACTATGCCAAGGGTGCGCCTCGCGCCGCCGTAGAACCGCTGGTGATCATGGTTGCCCCCGTTGCCCCACACATCGCGGAAGAACTATGGAAGCGTCTCGGCCACGAGGAGACTATCACATTCGTTGCTTTCCCGGATTATGACGAGAAATGGCTCGTTGATGATGAAGTAGAAATGCCTATTCAGATCAACGGTAAGGTGCGCGCTCGCATTATGGTGCCTGCCGACGCTACACAGGATCAGATCGTAGAGATTGCGCTCGCAGAACCTACGGTGCAAAGTCACCTTGAAGGTAAGAACCTGTTCAAGCAGATTGTTGTGCCGGGGCGCATGGTTAACCTTGTGATTAAGTAGTCCAGGTTAGGGAGTAGCTCAGCGAGTTTGGGATTATCGCCTGATTCGCCTGAGCGCTATTTCCGTTATAAAAGGAGAGTGCTTTCCGTTGGCTAGTGGGATCATAGTGGCCCACTAGCCAACGGAAAGCACTCTACCTGCTTAGATAAGTAGTTAAAGAACCAAAATTCTGGAAATTATGTCAAAAGGTTGAAAAACTGCGCTGAGTATGGTTATAATATCCAGTGTTATGCCTGAGCGTTTGGAAATCTAACTAAAGATTAGTCGTTGTTTGTTTTTCCTCGCGCACCCTGGCAAAAGTTTTTAAATATTTTATAGAAAACTTATGTAGTGTGTGGCTACATTTTTGAAAACTATAAAATTTGGATATTAAAAACTTTTGCCTAACACTGAGAACTTCCCGTGTTCTGCAGCGTAGTGGGTGCGCTCAGAAAAGTGATTGTCTAGAGGAAAGCAATGACAATGCCCAAGACAGATGCGATAACGTTCAGTGTTGCAGTAACTGTGTTAATACCGGCCATGATCCCTCCTCCTTTACTTTCTTAAAATGTCTTATCTGTAAGCTAACAGGTTAAGTAATGCTTATGCAATACTTAACTTCGATTTTTTGTTTTTCACCAAATCTTTATCAAAACGGGCCCGTGTGATTGCTCCGGGCGGGGGTTCTGCAGATCCGAATTCTTCGGAGTTTATGCAGTTAAATGAGCATTTTTAGTCAATAGACGTATCGCGCTAAGTCGACTCAAATTTTTATCTGAAAACGGTATTCACAAGGCTGATAATGGGTACTTGTGGAGTCCTAGGGTGCTGTTGGCAAAGAATTAACAAAGAAAACAAGCTTAAAGTGAAGCATCCTTGCCGTAGTTTCCGCCTTTTCTTAAAAGGTTGCTTAATATCGGGATCCTTTTAGGGCGTCTCAGGGGGTGTAATTGCCGTCACTCATAAGGGGTGGCGAGCTGTTTGAGGCTAAGGGGATTGCGTTGGCATTTTAATGATATTGTCGCAGCTTAAGGCCAATTTAATTGGTTTTTAATATCTGGTGGGACCGATATCTTCGTGCAGTTTAGGGGTGTTGCGGGGGTACTTTTTTGACTGTTCCTTCGGGGTTTGGTTTTAGATACAAAACCGCATAGGCAATAATTGTCCGGTATTTAATTCTAAAACCGGAGGATTCCCTCATGTCTCAACTTACGTCTCAGGCCACGAGACACTTCAGCTGGAAGCGGCTGTGTGCCGTGGTATTCCTGCTTCTCCCCGTGGTTGCTTCAGTTGTTTATATGTGGGCCATGTGGGATCCCACTAAAAATCTGCGTTCGGTAGACCTCGCTGTGGTCAATGAGGATGCCGGGGCTACTCGTAATGGTGAATTTGAGCGTTATGGTGACAAGGTGGTCAAGGGGCTTTTGGCCCGCGACTACCTGGCCTTCCGTGAAGTCGACGCCAACGAGGCAAAGAAGGGCTTGGACAGCGGTAAGTATCTGTTCACCGTGACCATTCCTGAGTCTTTCTCGGCTAACGTCAACACTTTGTTGGCAGACAAGCCGACCAACCCAGAGATTACGATCTCTTATAACGACTTCAACGGGACTAACGGCTCAGTCCTCACAGGTGGACTCGTGCCTAAGATTCAGCAAGCAGTGTCCGCCTCAATTTCTGAGTCCTATGCCAAAAAACTCCTCACCGGTGTGAATAACCTCGGTGGTGGTCTGACTCGCGCTGCTGATGGCTCGGCAAAGCTTGATGAGGGCGCGGGTAAGCTGCAGGCAGGTTTGGCCAAGGGTATGTCTGGCGCGCAGCAATTGAACGGTGGTGCTCATCAACTTGCCGATGGCACCTCCCAACTAGCTGCTGGTGCTGGACGCCTAGCACAAGGCACCGCTCGTTTGGGTGATGGTGCGCAACAGATCGATGCGGGCGTCGGCAAGCTTACGGATACTCTCATCCCTGTGCTGACCACCGCGCAGAAGGCTGCACCGCAACTACAGCAGGCGGCAGATGCGCTCCGGGCCATCGGGGCTGTGGAGCAAGCCAATAAGGTGCAAGAGCTGGCTACTAAATTTGATGCCAATAATCCCGATAACCAGGTGGCTCAACTACACAAGCTGAAAAATGGTACCGCTACCCTAGCAACTATGCTCAGCGATCCTAATTCTGAGTATTACGGTGGCGTTCTCAAACTCAAAGATGGCATTGAACGGCTCAATACCGGTGCTATCAAGCTCAATACGGGCGCAGGCAAGCTTGCCGACGGCACTCAGCAATTACATGACGGTTCCCTGAAATTGAAGGACGGAACCTCGCAACTGGCTGGAAAGCTTGGCACAGGTGCTTCTAACGCCCCAAATGCCAAGAATGTAGAGGCATCCGCAAAGCAGGTTGCCGTGCCGATCATCTATAAAGAGAACAACTCTAACCCGGTGCAAACCGTAGTGGACTCCAAGGATCCCACGGTCAAGTCCCTCTCCGGCGGTGCTTCGATGCTAATCGTTATGGTTTTTGGTTTCCTCCTTATGGCTATGGCGGCGATCCTTATCCCCCATGTCTTTGGCACTGATCGTCGTTCCGCTTTTGTTGGCCCTACATTGAAGTCTTTCGCCGGCCTCGCGGGAGTCGGAGTGATTACTCTTGCTGTGCTCGCTATGGGAGCCTCTCTGGTGGGATGGAAACCCGCTTCTATTGCAGGTATAGCCCTGGGCTTCTTGCTCACAGCCACTGCAGCAGCTGCAACTAACCAGATGCTGCGGGCCTTGCTCGGTCGTTTTACTGGCGGCATAGCTATCCTGGCGGCTTTTGCCTTTGGCATGTTCTCCTTTGGTGGTGTCTGGCCGCTGGCCACAGTTCCTTCCTTCTTCCAGGTCTTCCACCCGATCACCCCGATGACCTATGCGCGTAATGCCTTTGTTCAGGCATCACAGGGAGAACTGAATGGTTCCTACGGCGTAGCTATCCTGGTGCTTCTGGCCTTCACCCTTATCCCACTGGCTATCACTCTTGTGGTTCGTTCTGCGCGTGTGAAGAAGCTGCGCGAGGAGCATGGTAAGGATTCCTCGACTGAGACCCCAGAACCTGCGCTGGTCTAAAAAAGTAGGATTTTAATCAACTGGCAGAGCTTGCACACTCTGCCAGTTTTTGTATTCAGGAAGCTAAGAACGTTTGCACAAGGTAGTGGGCATGGTTGAAGCTGCAAAGAAATAGCGCCAAGGTTGCAGCAAGGAAACGGCCAGCCTATTGCCAGACTCCCTGCCTAGGGTGGCCGGCATGGTTTTGCAACGAATGGGTTCTGTGAAGGCGGCGTCGGCGACGCTTGTGGCGGCGCTGGCTGTGGTATTTGCGCTGACTTTGATGAAGGGAACCTATTCATTTGGCGGTTTGTGGAGCACCGAGGCCCACAGAAACCGTTCTATTGATCTGCAGCTTTTCGACGCCTGGAACAACCCCACGCTTTGGTATGCGCCCTGGTTGGATGCTGTGGGAAACGTGGCACTCTTTATCCCCTTTGGTTTTCTTCTGGTGACAATACTCGCTGGTCATTGGAAGGCCCCCATAATTTTTTCCACAATGCTTGGCTTCCTCATGAGCGTGGGGATAGAAGCCACCCAGTATGTCTATGCCATTGGATACACGGACTTAGATGATGTTTTATGCAACACGGTAGGTGCCTTCATGGGGGCATGCTTTGCCCGAATCCTAGGGTCCCGCGGACGCGGCCTTGTGGTCACATTCTTCTTGGTGGGTGCTCTGTGCATCCTTGCAGAGATGATACTTTCTATCGTCTTTTAGCTGTTTTGTGGGGAGGCTAAGGCAGCCGTTGCTTGTGAAATAAAATCAGCAATCTTTGCGGCCCACGTGGAAGCCGGACCGTATTCCGTTTGCGCAGAGAGCCATGCAGCCATGGCATGGATGGAGACACAAAGAGGGACAGCATCTAGCCCGGAACGAGCGACCCAGGCGCCTATGAGACCAGTGAGCACATCGCCGCTACCGGGAGTTGCGGCCCAGGAATGGCCGGCATTGATGCATACTGCGGAATCGGCTGAGCCGATGATCGTGATCCGGCCTTTCAAGAGCACCTGGCAGCCTAACGCCCTTGCCAGATCGCGGACTGCGCCTATCCGATCCTCATGGATATCGCGGATGGGGGCGCATCGTGCGGCTAAGCGCAAGAACTCGCCTTCGTGGGGAGTGATCAAGGTTTGCCACCCATGCGAGCCACGGCGGGCAAGCAGGCCCCGCAGCTCGGGCTCTTGGGCTAATTGGGTGATCCCATCGGCATCGATAACCAGCGGTTCCGGTCGCTGGAGTAGATCAGCCAACCAATCAGTGTCACCCGCGCCGGGCCCATAGGCCCAGGCTTGGACGCGGCCGGCGTCGATAAGCAATTCCGTGGCTACTACCTCGGGGCGCGCTCGAACCACATCCTGCGCGCACGAGCCGACAAAACGCACCATGGAAGGCGTGGCGTGTACTGCCGCAGTGGCGGTGAGAACGGCCGCGCCCGGGTAGGTTTCGGAGCCTGCAATAACACCGACTACTCCCCCGCTGTATTTATTATGTTCGGCCGCTGGTTCTAGGGACTCTATGATGTGAAGCGGGTCAGTGCGGAGGAAATGATCCGGCCAGGAGAAACGGCTCCTTTGAACTGTTTGGAAAAAATCGACGGCAGGGCTTTTGGTTGAGAAAGCCTGGGCAAGTGACTGGCCAGCATTGATATCTGCGACCAGAACTTCGCCGCAATGTGGGGAGACGGCATGCGCAATGCGGGCGACTCCAAAGGTTATGGTGGCATCTGCTGTCACACAGGCGGCACCTGGACGGTTTGATCCTGTATCTGAATTTATGCCGGAAGGGACATCCACAGCGAGTACCGCTGGAGCCTTTGCCACTGCTTTCTGCCAGAGGTTCCACGTTGTATCCCGCAGTTCGGTGGTTCCTCCCAATCCCATGATTGCATCTATCACAAGATCCGCCTCCTCGAGGGGCGCTAGTATTCCCCCTGCTTGTTCAAAGGCCGCAAGTGCTGGTGCGTGCGCTGAGGAAGAAGCTAAGACTGCGTGAACCGTGTGGCCGAGCTGAGCGAGCAGCGCGCCAGCATAAAGCCCGTCGCCACCGTTGCCGCCGCTACCCGCCACAACCAGTATTTTTGATGTGTCATGAGGAAGCATGCACAGGGCGGCTTCGGCGACCGCTTGTGCTGCTTGGCGCATCAGCGCATCAGGCGCGGCGGCTTGGATAAGAGGGTTCTCTGCTGCACGAATGTCTGCGACGGAATAAGCATGCATGATTCAGAGGATAGTCCGCGTTGCGTGGACCCAATGCCGCTATGGTCGAGGCTGGCAGGTGGGACACCAGAAGAGGTTTCGACCCTCCATTACTTGCCCGCTGATAGGTGTGCCGCACACATAACAGGGCTGGCCCAATCGACGATACACATAGACCTCTCCGCCATGGTCGTCTTTACGGGGTGCTCGGCCCATGGCTTGAGGAGTGTGTTCAGGACGGACGGTATCGATGCGTCCTACCCGCACCCCCTCCTGCATGAGATAAACCAAGTCTTCCCATATTTGGCCAAGATTTTCCACTTCGCGGCCGGGCGTAAAGGGGCTTATCCCCAGGCGAAAGAGCGATTCCGCACGGTAGATATTCCCCACGCCGGCAAAAAGCCGCTGGTCCATGAGTAACGATCCGATCGATCTCTGTGAACGCGCGACACGCTGGCAAACGAGGCTTAGGTCTGAGTCTGGGCGCAGCGGGTCTGCACCAAGCTTGCCGACGGCTACCTCCATCTCTTCCGTCGTAATAAGGCGACACCACTGTGGTCCTCGTAGATTTGCTGCTACTTTGTCACCCTCTATCCGTAGTCGGATCTGCCCCTTGGCCTCTTCAATCGGGTCAAAATGCAGGCTTCCGATCAGGCCTAAGTGGATATGCACAATGCGTTCTGGCGTGGGGGCATCGAATTCAATGAAAAGATGCTTGCCCCATGCGTGGGCCTGATAAAACGGAGCGGCGTGGATAAGTGCTGCTTCTGCGGCGAATCTTCCCTGAGGGGATGTGACGCGTGGCGCTTTTCCTTGAAAATGCTTGTTGAGCTCGCGGGCGAGCCGGTGGATGACATGGCCTTCTGGCATGCTGTCCATCATAGATAAATACAGAAATCCTAACAAACCTTGCTTATTAAAAAGCAGAGTGTATTATAGAGATCATGAAGAATTTCACTGTTCCAGGAATCAATGAAGCAGACGCCAAGCAGCTTATCGATCACCTGCAGGAGCGGCTCACCGACTATAACGATCTTCATCTCATTCTCAAGCACGCCCATTGGAATGTCCATGGTCAAAATTTCATCGCAGTTCATGAGATGATCGACCCCCAGGTTGACATCGTGCGTGGCTACGCAGATGAAGTAGCAGAAAGAATCGCCACCCTTGGTGGCTCCCCCATTGGCACACCGGCAGGCCACGTGGAAAACCGCAAGCCGCTGGAATACACGGTCAATAGTGCAAGCACCCACGATCACCTCACTGAGCTCAACAAGGTATATACCAAGGTTCTAGAGGGGGTACGCGAGTCCATGGCTAGTGCCGGCGACCTCGACTCGGTTACTGAGGACATGTACATCGGGCAAGCCGCTGAATTGGAGAAGTTCCAGTGGTTCGTGCGTGAGCACATCGTCGACGACAATGGGAACCTGTAAAGAGTAGTTCTCAAGGGTGTTCCCTCAGCCATTCTGTGCTGGGAGAACACCCTTTTTCTCTTTAACCGTAGGGTCGCATACTCACCGAGCTAAAGAATATGGGATGGCGCGCTTTGTCCTATGCCCATAGCTCTATACCTGTGGGTACTCTGCCGGTTTAGCTGAGGCGATGGTTTTTACCTGATTTTTGCGTCCGCGCAGGAACTCAATGAGTACCGGGATAACGGAAACAAAAATCACGGTTAAGAGAAGAACCTCAATATTGTTGCGAACAAAAGGAATGCCGCCGAGCAAATAGCCAAGAACCGGAACCCCCATACCCCATACTATGGCGCCGGCTAGGTTGATCAAGGAGAACTTTTTGTAGTTCATCTTGTTCATGCCTGCTAGTACTGGGACAAGCGTTCGCACTATCGGTATGAACCGGCCCAGGAATACTGCAGCGGCTCCACGGCGTATAAAGAATTCTTCAGCGGAGTGTAGCCTCTCTATTCCAATCTTTCGTCCGGCCCAACTGTTCATAACCGCCGGTCCGACCTTTTTTCCTACAAAGTAGCCGACTTCGTTTCCTACGAATGCGGCGATACCTACGGTGAGGCACACGACCCACAAGGGTGCGAGAGGCTTATCGCCATTGGCCAGCATCCCAGCCGCGAATAAGAGTGAATCGCCGGGAAGAAAAAATCCCAGCAAGATGCCGGTTTCGGCGAAGATGATCAGTGTTAAGCCGATGAGCCCAACGCTAGCAAGAAGCCCCTGCGTATCGTGGAGCATATGGAGGAAATCGGTCACGGCGAGCCTCTCGGTGACTAAAGAAATGTAGTTGCGGATTGTTGAGGTGTCATCAAAAACAATCAGCCTTGCAAACTCTAGCCCTATGTAGTGGCTAAATCCATGTGAATACACTGTGTATTAATCGTGAAAAACGAACCTCTCGGCTGGTTGTTAAGATGCGTTGGCGATGTGCATGGCGTATTGCGCCTCATTAAACACCATTTTCGCTTTTTCTACTTCTGTTTTACAGAGTACGATGACCTTTGTGTCCCAAAGCAAAATCCTTCTATATTACAAGTTCACTCCCATCGCAGACCCCAAGGCATTGATGCTATGGCAGCGCGACATGTGTGAGCTGCTTGGTCTTAAAGGCCGCATCCTTATTTCTGAGCATGGAATCAATGGAACCGTTGGCGGCGATATGGAAGCCTGCAAGCGTTATATCCGGAAATTCCGTGAATACCCCGGTTTCCGCGGAACAGAATTCAAGTGGTCTGATGGAGGAGCAGAAGACTTTCCCAAGCTCAGCGTGAAAGTTCGCGATGAGATTGTGGCCTTTGGTGCGCCCGGCGAACTCAAAGTGGACAAACGCGGTGTGATCGGCGGTGGCGTTCACTTGAAGCCGGAGGAAGTTAATAAGCTCGTTGAAGAGCGTGGCGACGACGTCGTTTTCTTCGATGGTCGTAATTCGATGGAAGCGCAGATCGGTAAGTTTAAAAATGCCGTAGTGCCAGACGTAAATACCACGCACGATTTTATTCGTGAGCTAGAAAGCGGCAAGTACGATTGGATGAAGGATAAGCCGGTCGTCTCCTACTGCACTGGTGGTATCCGCTGTGAGATCCTTTCCTCGCTCATGAAGAATCGCGGATTCAAAGAGGTGTACCAGATCGATGGTGGCATCGTGCGTTATGGCGAAAAATATGGCAACGACGGCCTGTGGGAAGGCTCCCTGTATGTCTTTGACAAGCGCATGCATATGGAGTTTGGCAATGGCGTGCAAGATCCGGGATTTATCCAGCTAGGACACTGCGTACAGTGCGGCAAAGCCACCAATAAGTTTGAGCATTGCATTAATGAGGATGAATGCCGCGATCTCGTGCTGATGTGCCCGGAATGCTATGAGAACCCTGCTACCAGAAACTGTGGTCGGGATCACTGCGTGGAGGTTGCACAGGAAGCAGCGCTAGCTTAATGCCCCACGATGGTCATCTGGAACACGGTGACCATCCATAGCATCATCCAGGGAACAAGCACCCAGAACGTGCCCATCCAAGGACGCCACCGGGTATACGTGATGTATTTGCGCCATAGGATGATGCCGCAGCCAATAGTGCCGGCGAGGGGAATAAGGCTAGTGAGTAATGGCCACCAGATTTCTGCAGAACGGCTGCAGATCCAGGTGGCATGGCCGGAATCGCAGAGTGGTCCACCGATTGTTCGGGAGATAACCGCCAAAATAAATGCCACGATCCCAGTGGCAATGGGGGTGCCAATAGACCAGGCCACAGCCTGTTTTGTAGAGCGTTGATTGAGCATTGCTTGGTGGAGAGGATCGGGGGCGTTAGCTAGCTCGTCAAAGCTCGTGGGCTCTGGTCGGTGCCTATTGGCATAGTCTGCGTCGGACTGGAGGTCGTTTTCTGGATGTTCGAGGTGCTTAGCCATAAAGAACTCTCTTGTCCTTCCGGCACTACGCGTTAACGCGGCCGGATAATGATCTCGGGTATGTGGGCATCCGCGGTTGTTTCTAGAGAGGTGAGCACTACTTTTGCCACGGAGGCAGGGGCGATAAACGCAGACCCGTTATAAACGCCGCCTTCTTGCTTGACGATGCCTCGTTGCATTCCTGTGTCGATCCTCCCCGGAAACACGGATGTAACACAAATCATAGGCTCTTCATGGCGAAGTGCATCACACCAAGCTCGTGCTGCGAATTTGCTAGCGGAATATGCCCCCCAATGTGGGTTTGTTCGCATTCCAGCTCCTGAGTTTATGTAAACAACATGACCAGAAGCTGATCGTATTTGCGGCAACAGTGCGGCGGTGAGTTCTACCGGAGCGTGGAGATTGACGGACATGTGCAGTTCCCAGTCGCGGCGCTCAACGGTAGAGACTTTTCCTAGGGAAGCGACGCCGGCGCAGTGGATAAGGGCATCAATAGGGCCGATCTGAGTTAGCCTAGAGATCGCTTCTGTGGGGAGATTTTGGGAAAAATCTGCCTGCCACCAGTGAACATTGGGATGATCGACGGGGGCGGGGGTGGTTCGATAATGAGCGTAGACGGTCCAGCCATGTTCGAGGAGTAACTGGGTAATGCTTAAACCCACGCCTTGACTAGCTCCTGTAACTACTGCGCAGCGACTCATGACGTACCTTTCTTGCGTGTGGCCAGCGTTGGGGTCTCCTGGAGCCCAGGCTACTTTGAGGATTTGCTCGTCGCCGGAATCATTAAAACCGGCACGCTAACGTAGGGGAGAATCTCTGTTGCTTGAGACCCGATAAAAACTCGCTCAAAAGCCCCGAGAGGGGTAGAGCCAAAGCACAGAAGATCGCCTTTTTTCCACTTCACCGCGTCTATGGCCCCCTGCCATCCGGCCCCGGACCCGATGTGTGTTTCCACGTTGACCTCCGGCTGTTCCTTGTGCACGGTATCTCTGGCGCGATCGAGCACTGCAAGAGTGTTTTCTCGCCATTCAAGAGCGATATCGCGAGGCAACTCCACTGAATCTGGGATCGGAGGGATACCAAAACCGCTAGGAGAGAGCGCAAGAACGCGCAGTGGTACGTTCCATGCAGCGGCAAGAACCGCGGCACGAACGAGCGCTTGGTTATCGGTGTCATCTCCGGTGTAAGCGAAGTTGACCCTGGTGACACCCCTCTTAGAAAGACTTGGTTTACGTGGCGTAAGCGCTAGCGGGTTAGGGGAAGAATGCAGCAAAGCATCGGCGGTTGATCCGGCAAGGAAACGCCCTTTGGGGGCTGCTGCATCAGACCCCAGGATGACTATGTCTGCGCGGAAATCTGCGGCAACGTCGGAAAGCAGTGCCGCCTCGTTGGTGCCGTCACGGAAGACCGAGACGGTTGAGCTCCAATGTTCTTGAGCAATATCTGCCCGGATAAGGTCGCGCTTTACGGCTTCTTCGCAGGCAGCGGCTTCCTTTTTGAACCACTTTTTGTATTTTGTCCCTAGTTTATTACCTGTGCGGGAAGGCCAAGGACGGAGGAAAGTGGTCACGCAGCGGACTTCCACATTGGTAGTCCGGGAGAACCAAGCGGCACAGTCAAGGGCCGCTGAACCCGTGGAATTAGGAGTCCATGCGACGAGGACACGGACTGGGTTGTGCGCGAAGCCCGTGGGGGAGGACTTCTTAGAACTATCTGACTTCTTTGCCATCGCCTCAAAACTCTACCGCAGCATGAGAGAATTGCTTAGCGCGTGAGCGGAGAAACTCGAAGAAGAGGAGTCTCCTACATGAGATATTGGAGATTAATCCTTCTCATTTTCTAACATGGATGACGTATATGTTGTGGAGAGCTTATTAATGACGTCCGCAACCTTGTCCATCTGGGCGTATTCCTCGGGCGGCAAAGTAGCCAGCATGTCTGCAAGGTATTGAGTGCGTTCTTCTCCCACTCGTAAAAGTTCAGCTTGCCCAAAATCTGTGAGCTGCACTTTGACGCCACGACGGTCAGACTCATCCCGAATACGCTCGACGATCCCACGTTTTTCCAGGTGATGAAGCGCATTGGATGCGGTAGGCATACGGATGCCTTCCGCTTGGGCGATATGGCTAATGCGTGCTGGTCCGGTGTTTGCCAGGCGCGTCATGATGGTGAGCTGAGGTTGCGTCAGATCAGACTGCTCTGCGACTCGGAAGTACAGCACATAAAGCTGGGTAAGAGCCGGACGGATCTTTTCTGCAAGTTCGTAAGGAGTCTGTGACGTCATAAAAAGCATTCTAATTACTGAAAAATAGTTTGGTGGTAATAAGCACCAAATACTTTGTGCAACAAACACATCGAGTCACACCCGTTGCATGGTTGCAAACATAGAGACAATTCTTGTGTAACTTCTTATATATGCACGTAAGAGACTTTTGTTCTCGCATTCGAAAGTGCATGCGCGGGGTTAGAGCTAGAACACCCGTGAGGGTGAGAAAACTGCGCTAGAATTGCGCGATGCTTGTCTTCAGAAACGAAGTATCGCATCAATGGGATCGTCGGCACAGCCTTGGTCTGTGGAAACAAGGCGCGATCACCAGAGATTCGCTATGCGACGCCGACTTCCTTCTGGTCGCTGCTGCACGATTTCATGGAGAACCGGCACACCGCCCCTGTCCCATTTGTGAAGATGCTGACCTTAGAACTGTCTATTGGGTGTATGGCGATGAACTAGGACGGGCTTCCGGGAGTGCACGAAATCTTGAGGAAATCGGCGAATTTGCTGCACAAGGAAAGGAATTTACGGTACACACCGTAGAAGTCTGCGCAGAATGTAAGTGGAACCACTTGTTGCGCTCTGTGACTGCAGTAGACAATAGTGAAGAATGAGCAAATGCCTGGTCAAATGCCGCTGAGGGGGGAATCAAATAGCAAAGTCTGGCTGGGAGAACACACTCTTTTGTCCACTCACCGTGCGATGTCACTGGACGCCGCGTACGTGTGGGACCTAGTGATAGCGCAGAATGGGCAGTAAAGTTTGAATAACGTGACTAACAGTTTTACTGCACCAAGATAAATAACAAGGAAGCACAAGTCAGTTGGCAGATTCAGATAAGGACAAGGCATCGCGGAAGTCGAACAACGGCTCATCAGGTGCCAGCAAGGGTAACGCTAAAGCCAAGCGCCCCGCAGGCCGCTCTGGCCAGCCGCAAAAAAAGAAGCCTGGGCGCCCCGCGGGTAAAGCAACTGCTGGCGCACGCGCTCGTAGCTCGCGTCCCAAAAAATCCAAGCAGCAAGCCCGGCCCGCATGGGTAAAACCCACGGTTCTGACCGGCATTGCGGCGCTCATCGTCGCACCATTTGTGGCTTTCGCGGCGGCCTATATAGTCACCGATGTGCCGGAGCCAAGCGAGCTGGTAACCAAGCAGGTTTCTCAGATTTTTGCCTCTGACGGCGAAACCCAGCTGGCAAAGATCGTCCCGCCAGACGGCAACCGTACTCAGGTGCCCATCAACCAGGTACCGGAAGTAACGCGTCATGCTGTTCTGGCGGCAGAAGACCGTGAGTTCTATACCAACTCAGGATTCTCTTTTACTGGTTTTGGGCGCGCTATTATCGGCCAGCTCACTGGAAACCCATCGGCAGGCGGTGGGTCCACAATCACCCAGCAGTATGTGAAGAACATGGTGGTGGGCAATGATTATTCCTATCTGCGCAAAGTAAAAGAGCTCGTCTATTCCGTCAAAATGGCTAATGAATGGAGTAAAGACGAGGTCTTAGGTGCTTACCTCAATACCATTTACTTTGGACGTAACGCCTACGGCATCGACTCTGCAGCACGTGCCTACTTTGGGATCCCCGCTTCCGATCTCAACGTTGCACAATCTGCAGTACTTGCCGCAGCCATCCAGCGACCCAGTCAACTTGACCCCTGGACCAATCGCGAAGAATCTGAACTGCGTTGGAATTATGTCCTCGACGGCATGGTGAGCTCCGGTTGGCTTGATCCTCATGAGCGCGCCGGGCTGGTCTATCCAGAGACCATTGACCCAGCCCTCAACCAGGCATACACCGAGGCTGATGGCACAAACGGGCTGGTTAAGAATCAGGTGATGGCGGAACTGACAAGTCTTGGAATTACAGAAGATGAGGTCCAAACATTGGGCCTACGTATCACCACCACCATTGATCAGAAGGCTCAGCAGGCTACCGTCGAGGCAGTAAAAAAGAATCTGGCAGACGAGCAGGCAAAAACTCGTGTGGCGGCTGTGAGCGTTGAGCCTGGAACTGGTGCGGTGCGTGCATACTACGGTGGAGAAGACGCCGGTGGATATGATTATGCCAACGCTCCGCTGCAAACTGGCTCAACCTTTAAAATCTTTGGGCTCGCGGCAGCACTACAGCAAGGTATCCCCACGTCGGCCTATTACAGCTCCGAACCCTTCACTCTGCCTGGTGGCATCACCGTGAAAAACGTCGATAAGGGCTGCGGCAGCTGTACCATCAAGGAAGCTCTGAAAAAGTCCTATAACACCAGTTTTCTTCGTCTGCAGGGAGACCTGAAAAACGGCAGCCAGGATACCGCTGATATGGCCCATGCGCTGGGCGTAGCGCGCTCGCTGCCGGGGATTGAAAAAACACTGACTGAGAACGGAAACCAGCCCTACGAGGGCGTTATTCTGGGCCAGTATCAGTCGCGTCCCCTAGACATGGCTCACGCCATGGCTACCTTGGCTAATTACGGTGTTTGGCACAAAGAATACTTTGTGGAAAAAATTGAAACTGTGGACGGCAAAGTCCTGTACCAGCACGAGAAATCCGAAGGTGAACGCCGAGTTTCTGAAAAGGTAGCCACGAACGTCCTTGACGCCATGGCTCCAATTGCAGCGTGGTCCAATGGCAATAGTCTTGCAGGAGGCCGTCCCTCTGCAGCCAAGACAGGTACTACGCAGCTCGGCGATACCGGCTCCAACAAAGATGCATGGATGGTGGGGGCCACTCCGCAGTTGGCTACGGCAGTATGGGCTGGCACCTCTGACAATTCTCCGCTGCTTAATTCTTGGGGCGGCCTGATGTACGGCTCAAATCTTCCGGCAGAGCTGTGGAAGGACATTGAGGATAACTCTCTCCAAGGCAAGAGCGTGGAGAAATTCAAGTCTGCAGAATCCATCGGTTGGGCTAGCGCAAAGTACACCTATGCGCCGCCTCCTGTGGCTACTACGCGCCGCAACGAGCCTAAACCAGAAAGAAGTACCAACCCCTGATGGCCAAACGCCTGGCGCTCCAGCAGTGCCAGGGAATCCCGATGGGCAGGACCCCGCAGCCCCAGGTGGAGGCATCCTTCCGGATCTGCTTCTTCCGCTGCTAGGTGGGTAAGTTCTAAGTAGTGCGCGGAATAACTCTCCATCGCAATGGTTTGCACAATGAGTGCGGATCGCGGTGGAGAGTTGTTGTATGCGGAGAAGCCTCACATGCATGCAGGTCTGCGTCGACAATGCACTACCGTTGGGGGATAATCACGATTATTTATATAAATACGTATGGCGTAGGCCGCGTTTTCTGTAAGACATTCTTTCCGAAGGGAACCCATATCAGCGATGACTAAGGAGCGAAAAGACGCTAGGCGAGGAAGCCTGAAACTCGGCGACTCGCGCTATCGGGTTTCCCCTGGCAGCAATGAGCCCATAGCTCGTAGTTTTATAGAGTTTCTGGGCGGGCCCTTGGGGAGATTCTCGCAGGTAGGAACGCAACGGTGGTGGACGCCACTGCGCCTGCTTGTGACCATTGCCCTGAGCTTTCTCAGCCTTGGCTATATGGCAAAGGCCAACTGTCTCCACGGAAACGAGATCGCGGGCGTAGCGCAGCTGGATTGGTCTGGTAACAAGCAGTATGTTTCTGCCTGTTATTCCGATATTATTCCGCTCTACAGCGGGCGCGGATTGGACCGACCTGGTTTCCCTTACGCATATTCCTGGCAGGAAAATGGCCTTACTAGATACATGGAGTATCCCGTTTTGACGGGAATTTTCCAATGGATCATGGCAACGGTTGCGCGTCTGGGATATCCGGTCATTCAAGCTGTTTTTCCCGGTGTCCCTGAAGTTTCTTTCTATTTTACCGTTACTGCACTGGTCATGGCGTTGCTGTGGGCGGCAGTGGTGGCAATGCTCGCAGAATTGGCAGAAAATCGTGTGTGGGATGTGGTGTTGGTCGCTGCGTCGCCCCTTGTTATCGTCCATGCGTTTACCAACTGGGATATTCTTGCAATCGCTGCCGCCATCGGGGCACTCTTAGCTTTTCGACGCCACCACCTGGTTACAGCGGGCGTGTTGATCGGCGTGGGTACTTCCCTCAAACTGTGGCCAGTTTTTCTCCTGGGCGCACTATTTATCGTGGCGCTGCGGAGCAAAAAACTACGGACTTGGTTTGTCCTGTCTGCGGGGGCGGCGGCCGCTTGGTTGATCATTAATGTCCCCGTGATGCTGACATATCCCGATGCCTGGGGTGAGTTTTTGCGGCTTAACTCCCAGCGTGGGTGGGAATGGACCACCATTTATGCCGTGCTTTCTCGGGAATTTGGATGGTCTGGTCTGGACCCCGCGGGAGTAGCCCCGACAAATCTCAACATGGTGACCTTGCTGCTGTTCATCGCGGCGTGCGTGGGTATTGCTGTCTTGGGGCTGCGCGTGCGTAGACAGCCCAGGATCGCTGAGCTTGTTTTTCTTATAGTTGCGGCATTCCTATTGATTAATAAAGTGTGGAGCCCGCAGTATTCCTTGTGGTTGGTGCCATTCGCAGCCTTAGCTCTGCCTTATTGGCGGTTGATCTTTGCCTGGGGGCTTATCGACGCTGCCACCTGGCCCATTCTGATGTGGCACCTTCTGGGAGCCGAGAACAAGGGGGCTCCGGCATGGTTGCTCGATCTTTTTATTCTTGGTCGAGATGGTTTGATCATTATTATTGCGGTCTTGGTGATCCGTCAGATGCTCGGAAAGTCGGTGGATAAGGTGAGCCGAGATCACGCTGGACGCGATCCACTAGCGGGGCCGTTTGGCTGCCAGGATAGATGTGGATCAGGATCAAAGCATCCCCAATCTGGTAATAAAATTGAGGGAAAGGAGCTGAAGAGCTGATGCCTACTGCCATCATGATTGCCACCATGTCGAGCGTATTCCTCGGCTTCGCATTCTTTACCGGCGCTTTTACCAGTTACTCCTATGGCAAACCAGGGAGATTAACCTGGTCGCTTTTTGCTGTGGCAGTCTTACTCATCACTGTTATCCCCGTCGTCCTTGCGATCTCAGTTGCGGTGTAAAACAAACACGATCGTGGCGGGTTCTGCGTAACGGCTTCGGAGAGGCTAGGCTGTCAAGGTTGGTTTAAGCACTGAAAGTGTTTGCTAACTACAGGCTCGTTGTGCCTAGCAATTATTTTCTGTTCACGTTTCCCTTTAGCGATGGCCTCGGCCACAAAACTGCTGAAAAGAATCGACTTTTGGTAGTCGGTGGGGTATCTTTGAACGGTTGCTGACGCAACGACCCTCCTGCTACATCCAACCGGGGTGTGGCCGAACTTAAAAATACAAGACCATAGGAGGTGATGAGGTCCGTGCGTCACTACGAAGTCATGATCATTCTGGATCCTTCCCAGGATGAACGCACTGTTGCCCCGTCCCTGGACAAGTTCCTCGAGATCGTCCGCAAAGAAAACGGCACCGTGGAAAAGGTTGATATCTGGGGTAAGCGCCGTCTGGCCTACCCGATCGCCAAGAAGGAAGAGGGCATCTACGCTGTTCTCAACCTCAACTGCGAGTCTGCAACCGTTCTGGAGCTCGACCGCGTGTTGAACCTGAACGATGGCGTTCTTCGCACCAAGGTTCTGCGTGGCGATAAGTAATCCGGTTGGCAGCTGTTAGCTGCTGAGCAGATTATTCTTCGCGCAGAAAGTTTCATCTAGCGCAAGCGAATCCCGCTTTCCACAGAAGAACACCAAAACGTCACACATATTTCATGCGCTGACGTTGTAAAGAAAGGCTGACAATGGCTCAAGGAGACGTCAACATTACGGTCGTTGGCAACTTGGTTGCTGACCCGGAACTTCGCTTCACCCCAGCGGGTGCGGCGGTTGCTAATTTCCGTATCGCCTCGACTCCACGCCGGTATGACTCTCGGTCAAACCAGTGGGTAGATGGTGAGGCCTTGTTCCTACAATGCAACGTGTGGCGCCAGGCAGCAGAGAACGTCGCAGAGTCCTTGACTAAGGGCATGCGCGTGATTGTTACCGGGCGTTTGCGCCAGCGCTCTTATGAGACTCGTGAGGGCGAAAAGCGTACTGTTATGGAGCTTGAGGTCGATGAGGTCGGCCCATCCTTGCGGTATGCGTCGGCAAGCATTAACCGCAACCCTCGTGAGGGCGGTAACGGCGGAAATTATGGTGGCGGAAACTTCGGTGGGAATTCAGGCGGTGGCTTTGGTGGCAACGGCGGATCCCAAGGTGGGTTCGGCGGGGGCCAGCAGGGCAACCAAAACTCCGCACCGGCTAATGACCCGTGGAGCAGCGCTCCGCCAGCAGGTGGATTCGGCGGTGCTGACGCTGAGCCGCCATTCTAAGGCCAGCTCAACACCACATATCAACTTTAATCACACTTCACCGAGCCGCTTCGGTCTCTTGGGATCGGGACTCGGTTAGTACCACGAAAGGCAGGGATCATGAAGCTGATCCTCACCGCTGCCGTTGAAAACCTCGGTGTCCCTGGTGACATCGTTGAGGTTAAGGACGGCTACGGACGTAACCTTCTGCTTCCTCGCGGCCTGGCTATCGTAGCCACCCGCGGCGCAGAGAAGCAGATTGAGGGCATCAAGCGTGCCCAGGAAGCTCGCGCTATTCGCGATCTGGACCATGCACGTGAGGTCAAAGCACAGCTCGAGGCACTTGAGGGTGTCACCGTGGCAGTGAAGACCTCTGAGAAGGGTAAGCTCTTCGGCTCCGTTTCCGCCGAGGATATTGCCGCTGCCGTTAAAAAGGCTGGCGGTCCGAACCTGGACAAGCGTTCCATTGAATTGCCGAAGCGACTGGTTAAGTCCATCGGTACGTTCTCTGTGAACGTTAAGCTGCACTCCGACATCGCAGCAACGGTTAACTTCGAGGTCGTCGCCGCCTAATAAGCGTGCCTGACGACGGCTAGTTTTGGCTAGCCCAACGACAACAGCAACCTGCGGGCCCCGCTTCATCCACTATGGATGGGACGGGGCCCGTAGGCTTTTTTTAGATTTCACAGGTAGCAAATATGCTGCCAATGATGGCCTTTGCAGATATTTATTCGCCCTGAAAACTGTTGCTTATGCATTGCATAACGCGAGAAAATACCCCCGCTTGCTGGCGCTGTGTATAGCTGTGGAAAACATTCACAGTAAATTGCCAGCTCAGGCAAGTAATCACCCTATTATATGCTGTGGATAACTCGTGTCAAACATGCAGGTTAGGGGAGTTATACACCGGATTTATTTTTGTTATGTAAAACATTAACAGGGATAAAAACATGCCTTGAACTGCTATTTTTCTAAAATCTTTTAGTGTGAGGTGAAAGTTATACACAACCTGTCCACAGCGCTTGTGGATAACTGAGCAGTGATTCTTTCTTCTAGTCACAGAGGCTGTGAATAACCCTGTGGATAACTTGGTTATAATGCTGCACAATTCACCACTCGCGGGGGTAGCTGGAATAAAGCGGTAAGTGAAACCTGAGAGATATTTTCCATGGGGAGAATCAGGTAAGAAAGCGGGGAGGGACGCAGCATAGGTAAATAAGGAACTATGAACATTGCTAGGGAAGACCATAACCAACCAGAGGCACACGATATGTCACACAAAAAAGGGCTGGATTCTGAACTGGCTTTTGCGGAAAAACACCATGCGATAAGCCGCAATAGGTATCGATCCACGCCTCTTGAGGATTACGCACTGCTTTCTGACCTTCAGACCGGTCCGCTGGTCTCTCGTGACGGGAGCGTTGACTGGTTGTGCCTGCCTCGGTTTGATTCGCCTTCAGTTTTTGCGGCGTTATTGGGAACCCCTGATGACGGGCGTTGGAAGCTACTTATACGCAATGGCGTAGTGGTATCGCGGTCATATATTCCGGACACCTTTATTTTAGAGACCGTATGGGAGACCCCGACGGGGAAGGCTCGGGTGCTGGACTATCTTCCGCCGTCTACAGTGCAAGCAGATCTCATCCGGAGTGTGGAATGTCTGGAGGGGGAAGTGACAGTCTCCCATGATCTTCGCGTACGTTTTAGCTATGCTCGCGCTTTGCCGTGGTTTAGGCACATAAACCTCCCCGAGACGGGAGACCCTGCGTTGCTCTGTGTTGCGGGTCCTGATGGGCTGCTCCTCGCTGGCCCATTGCTCTATGACACAACTGAGCCCGATGAGGACCACGAGCATTTGGAACAGGGGACTGTAGCTCCTCGGCTGGTCGGTGATTTTGCTCTGAAAGCGGGGGAGAAACTGGATTGGTCTATGACCTGGTTCCCCTCCTGGCAGGAAACGCCGGTGCCGGTGAAAGCAGAGGAAGCTTTTGAAGTTACCAAGGAATTCTGGCAACACTGGATAGGAAATCTTGATGTAGGGGATACCCGCAGTGAGCTTGTGCGTCGCTCGCTTTTGGTCCTGCGCGCGCTCACGCACTCGGATACTGGTGGCATTGTGGCGGCCCCCACCGCGTCGCTTCCTGAGGACTTTGGTGGGGAGCGCAACTGGGACTACCGCTATACCTGGTTGCGCGATGCTGCACTGACTGTTGAGGTGATGGTTGCCCATGGTTTTGTAGAAGGCGCAACTAATTGGCGAGACTGGCTTTTAAGAGCAGTCGCAGGCGATGTGGAAAATCTGCAGATTATGTACGGCCTTGGAGGGAAACGCGAGCTAGAGGAGCTCGAGCTTGATCATTTAGCGGGCTATGAGAACTCGCGCCCGGTACGCATTGGCAATGGGGCAGCGGGGCAGTATCAGGCTGACGTGGTGGGGGAAGTCATGCTTGCGTTAGCCAAGCTGCGTGATGCCGGCTACCCCGAGGATGAGTTTTCCTGGGGACTGCAAAAGAAACTTTTGGATTATACGATCACCAATATTCATCAGAAGGATCACGGTATCTGGGAGATGCGCGGGGATCTACACTATTTCACTCATGGTCGGGTGATGATGTGGGCCGCGTTTAACGAGGGGATTCGGGCAGTAGAAGAATATGGATTAGACGGCGATGCTGAGGTTTGGCGCTATCACCGTGACAGCCTGCGGGATGAGTTGTTATTACGTGGGTATAACGAGGAGCTAGGGTCCTTTACTCAGTCCTATGAGAACACGCATGTGGATGCATCTTTGCTGCAGATCCCCCACACCGGGTTTTTAGCTGCTGATGATCCACGCATGTTGGGCACTGTTGCCCAAATTGAGAAACAGCTGGTTGATTCCAATGGGCTGGTGTACAGGTATCTCACCGATGACGGGATCGATGGCCTTGCGGGGCATGAATACCCATTCCTTATTTGCACGTTTTGGCTCATCGAGCAATACGCTATGTCTGGTCGGATACAAGAAGCTCAGGAGCGCTTGGATAGCGTTGTGGCATACGCCAACGACTTAGGATTGCTTAGTGAGGAATATGACCCTCAGGCGCAAAGATTGGCCGGAAACTTTCCGCAAGCCTTTTCCCATCTTGGGCTTATTCGGGCTGTTGACGCCATAGAACGGTATAAGAAGGGTAGCGCTGACCAAGACTGACATCGTGGGATAGTAGAGTTGGGTGAGCGTCGCGTCTAAGTGTGCGATGGAAACGAGCAGGGAATAGGTGGTATAGCTCCATGACCTCGGGAATCTCACCAAGTTTTGATGATGATGCCTACGTTCCTCCCAGTGATGAGGACGCGCCCAATGACGTAGAGGTATATGCGCCGCGTACGCCGAATCGAGAGGGGCGCTCCTATTCCCCTAGGCGTCAAGAGTCCTCCCCCACGAGTGAGTTCCGGCAGCCTCCGCATGATGTGGAGGCCGAACAAGGCGTGCTGGGGGCTATGCTTTTGAGCCCCCAAACAGTAATAGAAATCGTGGAGGTTTTAACTCCGGAAGATTTTTATCGCCCGGCGCACCAGCTGATTTATTCTGCGATGATCGACTTGTTCTCGGACAACAAGGAGATCGATCCGGTTATCGTTGCTGCTCGTCTTGACCGTAACAATGATTTGGAGCGGGTGGGTGGTGCGCCATATCTGCATACCCTGATCTCTTCTGTTCCTACTGCAGCTAATGCCCGCTATTACGCGGAAATCGTCGCGGAGAAGGCTCTCCTGCGTCAGCTTGTCGACGCCGGGACGCGCGTTGTACAGCTGGGATATGAAGGTACTGAGGGCGCCGAGATTGAATCCGTAATTGATCTGGCGCAACAAGAGGTTTTCAAGGTCAATAAGAAGGGTAGCGCTGAGGACTACGCGGTGCTGGGAGACATCATTGGCCCCACGATGGAAGAACTGGATGATATTTCCGCTCACGGTGGCCTGGCTATGGGTGTTCCCACTGGTTTTATCGACCTCGATAGCCTCACCAATGGTCTGCACGGCGGTCAGATGATCATCGTTGCGGCTCGACCCGGTGTGGGTAAATCCACTCTGGCATTGGATTTTGTTCGTTCCTGCGCGATCAAGCATGAAAAAGCCGCGGTGATTTTTTCCCTAGAAATGTCAAAGTCTGAGATTGCTATGCGTCTGATCTCGGCGGAAGCGGAAGTCCGACTCTCCGACATGCGCTCGGGCAAGCTAGATGACGCCGCCTGGTCTAAATTGGCCATTCGCGTGGGGCAGATCGAGCAGGCGCCCATATTTATCGACGACTCCGCCAACCTCACCATGATGGAGATACGTTCGAAAGCGCGAAAGCTAAAACAGAAGTACGACTTGCAGATGATCGTCGTGGATTATCTTCAGCTTATGAGCTCCGGACGTCGGGTGGAATCGCGCCAGCAAGAGGTTTCGGAATTTTCCCGTCAGTTAAAACTATTGGCTAAAGAGCTCGACGTGCCTTTGATCGCCATCTCCCAGCTCAACCGTGGCCCTGAGTCCCGAACTGACAAGCGGCCACAACTCGCAGATCTCCGTGAATCGGGCTCTCTGGAGCAGGACGCGGACATGGTTATGCTTCTCTATCGCCCAGACTCACAGGACAAGGACAACGAGCGCGCCGGGGAAGCTGACATTATCCTGGCTAAGCATCGTGGTGGGCCGATTGATACCGTACAGGTAGCCCACCAGCTGCATTACTCACGATTTGTAGATATGGCTCGCGGCTAGCCTTGCTTCCTAAGCGAGCGCCTTACCCTTTTGCTCTGGTAGCACAAGGGTGGCGGCAGCTGCGATAACAAAAGCAGCTCCGAAAAGGACAAAGAGCGCCATCGTGCCACCGACAGCTACAACAGGCGGCACTATAAGAGGCGCGATGATAGAAGCGATGCGGCCGAAGCCGGCAGCAGCGCCAGTGCCTGCGCCTCTCATACGAGACGGATACAACTCGGGGCCGATGGCGTAGAGAGCGCCCCAAGCCCCAAGGTTGAAGAAGGACAAGCAGCACCCCGCCATGATGATCATGGTCTCTGTGCTGGATACGCTGTAGAACCCTGCGGCGCAGGCGGAACCAATGAGAAAGAGCACAAGGGTGGAACGGCGACCCCATTTTTCGATCAACCATGCGGAGACGGCATAACCCGGTAGCTGAGCCAAGGTAATGATCAGTGTGAACTCAAAGGATTTGACCAGGGGGAAGCCACTAGAAACCAGAAGCGATGGGATCCAAATAAAGGCACCGTAGTAGGAGAGGTTGATGCAGAACCAAATAATCCACAATGCAGCGGTGCGTTTCCGATATCTGCCGGAAAAAATTCCCTGCTTTTCTCCCGCGTCGTCTTCTCTATCGGGGTGAGGAAGAGCCTTGAGCTTTGCTATCTCGCAGCCGTCTTCTTCGGCGCTTTGCTCAAAGGAACGTACAACCTGCTCGGCTTCAGCGTGGCGCCCCTTAGCTTCTAGGAAGCGGACTGATTCAGGTAGTCCCAAGCGGACATAGATAGCGTAGAGAGCGGGGACGCACCCTAGGGCTAAGGCCCAGCGCCAGCCATTGGCGGAACCACTAATTACAAAGGCGCCGATGCAAGCCGCGGCAATCCAGCCGAGTGCCCAAAAAGCCTCGAGAGCCACGACGAGCCGTCCCCGGATAACCCGTGGGGAGAACTCGGAAACCAGCGTGGATGCCACAGGCAACTCTGCGCCGAGACCTAATCCCACGATAAAACGGAAGGCGATGAGCACACCCAGGCTCATGGATAATGCCGAAGCACCGGTAGCAAGACCATAAACCAACAAAGTGATAGCAAAAATATGTCGGCGACCAAAGCGGTCTGCTAGCAAACCACCAAAAGTAGCGCCGATTGCCATCCCGATGAATCCTGCAGATGCCAACCATGATGTTTGCGTATGATTCAAACCCCAGTGGGCGACGAGAGCTGCCATGATAAACGAGATGAGACCGACGTCCATCGCATCAAGCGCCCAACCAACGCCGGATCCCCAGAGCAGCCGGCGGTGCTGAGGGGTGAAAGGAAGCCGATCGAGTCTGTCGTTTCTAGTCAGACTATCTGCAGAGACGGAAGCTGAGCTTGGCATAGGTGTGTTCTCCAGGCGCACGAGAAAAAGAGGGTATCCGCTTTTGTGAGAAAAGGATGATCGCTGCATCCAGTAGATATGCAGTGGTCACATTATTTCCCACAACACCACAGTGTGAGGTGCGATACAAGTTCTATAAGGAAAGCAAGCCGGAGATTTTTACCACTTTCCTTGCCTCTTATTGCCTCTTTCACATTGTATGATGTGGGGATTTGCGGTGGAGAACTGCTGTTTAACAGTGTAAAAGTCAGTGCACGCTTCCTCGGAAGGATCTCAAACGTAATGAGTTACTCACTACAAACACCGAGCTGAATGCCATCGCTGCTCCTGCGAAGAGTGGGTTGAGCAGACCGAATGCAGCAACTGGAACCAGTATCACGTTATAAGCGAAAGCCCAGAACAAGTTGCCTTTGATAGTGCCAAGCGTTGCGCGGGATAGCAGTATTGCGTCGACAATGGCGCGGGGATCGCTGTTCATAAGAGTGATGTCCGCGGCCTCAATAGCCACGTCTGTACCCGTGCCCATGGCAAGGCCCAGGTCGGCCTGGGCGAGGGCGGCGGCGTCATTGATACCGTCACCGACCATAGCCACCACTTTGCCTTGCTCTTGCAGTGTGCGAACCGTGGTCACTTTGCCCTCAGGAAGTACTCCAGCGATAACCTTCGAAATTCCGAGCTGACTTGCTACTGCGTTGGCCGCCCCCGGATTGTCTCCCGTTAAGAGCACGGGAGTAAGGCCTAGGCTTCTTAGCTTATCGACGGCCTCCGCTGCGCTTTCTTTGATCTCATCCTTGACCGTAATAACTCCACTGGGTTGTCCATCCACAGCAACGACCACGGCAGTTCCACCAGCAGATTCCGCGGCTACCACTAGATCGAGGACCTCTTTCGAGCTTTGCGGAGTTACGTTTTCAAGGCGGCCTACTCGCACTTCACGTTCCACACCTTCTCTATCCAGAACCAAACCTTGGACTCCCGAGCCGGGGGTGCTGCTGAAATTGGAGACAGTGGGGAGAGGTGTTGCAATAGATTGCTGGGAGGCTGAGGTGATCGCACGGGCGATGGGATGCTCTGAAGCATTTTCTACGGCTCCAGCGAACCGCAGGACTTCCTCGGAGGTCCACTGACCTACCGGAGAGACGTGCGTGACTGCCATCTTGCCTTGCGTCAGCGTTCCTGTCTTATCCAGGACAATTGTGTCTATTTTGCGTGTGGATTCTAAGATTTCGGGTCCTTTAATGAGCAACCCGAGCTGTGCGCCTCGGCCAGTGCCTACTAATAAGGCAGTGGGTGTGGCTAGCCCTAGTGCACACGGACAGGCGATGATCAGGACTGCTACCGCTGCGGCGAAAGAATCTGCCGTGGGGTTCCCTATCCATAGGTGGACTGCCAGAGTGATTAGGGCGATGATTACGATGCAGGGAACAAAAACTTGGGAAATACGATCTACAAGCTTTTGTACCGGAGCTTTGCGGGCCTGAGCATCGGAAACGAGCCGTCCCATTTGAGCCAGAGTGGTCTCCGTTCCCACACGTGTTGCGCGGACCAGTAGTCGACCCGAGGTGTTTAGGGTTGCTCCAGTCACTGTTGCCCCGGGGAGCGCCTCCACGGGGACAGGTTCACCGGTGAGCATCGACTCATCTACGGCGGAGTGGCCCTCCACAACCACGCCGTCTGTGGAGATTTTCTCGCCGGGACGTACCACAAAGATATCGTTGACGGCGAGCTCTCCGATGGGTACGCGTACCTCGTGCCCATCGCGTAGCACCGCGGCATCCTTTGCACCCATAGAAAGCAACTCATGCAGGGCAGCGCTGCTCTGGCCTTTTGCTCGTGTTTCAAACCAGCGCCCTAGCAATAGGAACACGATTACAACAGCTACGGATTCCAAATAAATCTCATCCATGCCGCCGTGTGCATGAGCCGAGAAACTCATGTGCATCCGCATTCCAGGTTCGCCAGCGTTGCCCACGAAGAGCGCCCATACCGACCATGCGTACGCTGCGCTTGTTCCGAGGGTAATAAGCGTGTCCATGGTGAAGGAAGCATGCTTGAGGTTTGCCAGCGTGGCTTTATGGAAGGGCGCCCCGCCCCAGAAGAAAACTGGTGAGGCAAGCGCAAAGGAGAGCCATTGCCAGTTATCAAACTGCAGTGCGGGAATCATAGACATTGCAAACACTGGAATAGCTAACACGGCAGAGTAGACGAGCCGGTTTTTAAGCTCTTCAGCGTGATGCCCGCGGGCCGCTTCGGTGGCGTCTATTGCGGTTTGAGGAGCATTTTCAACGCTATCCTGGTTTTCTGCGAGTATAAAAGCATCGTATCCGGCGCCGCGTATGACGTCGATAAGCTGTGTCGACGTCACTCCAGAGGGGTCGAAGCTCACCTGAGCCGTCTCCGTGGCAAAATTCACGCTGGCTTCCACGCCGTCTAGCTTGTTGAGCTTGCGTTGTACTCGTCCTGAACAGGATGTACATGTCATGCCGGTCACGCCAAGCTCGATGGTGACGGGTGAAATAGGGGTGGTGCTAGTCATTTCTGGATGCTTAACCTCGTTTCTATGCCCTGATGTTTTATTCAATGACTGGGGAGGCTTGCCTATTCCTATTCGCATAAACATTAAAACCCGGCGACGTAGCGGGTGGTGAGTGCTATGTCGCCGGGGATAACGCGGGATTACTGTTCTTTGATGGAAAATCCGGCTTCTTTGACTGCTGCGGCCACATCGGCGTCGGTAAAATCTTCACCGGTAACGGTAAGGCGGCCGGTCTCAAGGTCAACCTCAACACCCTGGGTTCCTGGGATCTCGTTGACCTCCTCGGTGACGGAAGCAACACAATGTGCGCAGGTCATGCCTTCAACAAAATAGTTCTTGGTCATTGAATATTCACCTTATCTTCTAATAAAGCGCATCTTTAGTGGCTTTGCTTGAGAGGACGAGCCACTCTTTCCAGGCTACCTAAGAAGTGTTGTCGCGCTTTGCTTCAACAAGACCCGACTGGAATATTGTTGAATTGATACTCGTTGGCTTTCATTAGAACACGACAAATAACCGTGAGGAGTTATTGCAATGGCAACGATTGATGTAACGGAAGACACATTTGAGCAGACAGTCACCACGGACGGGATTGTCATCGTCGATGCATGGGCATCGTGGTGTGGTCCTTGTCGAGCATTTGCGCCGACGTTTGAGAAGGCTTCCGAGAACCACACTGATGTTGTCTTTGCCAAGCTCGACACAGAGGCAAATCAGGGACTCTCGGCTGCTTTGCAGATCCAGTCTATTCCTACGCTCATGATTTTCCGCGAGGGTATCTTGGTGTACCGAGAAGCCGGTGCGCTTCCGGCGGCTGCCTTGGAAGATCTGATTGGGCAGGTGAAGGGGCTTGATATGGAAGACGTGAAGCGTCAGGTCGCTGAACAGAATAATAATAATTAGGAGAGCGCGCGATTTTGTAGCGTGGCAGCCTCCCGGTGTTTCTTTGAGAAAGTAAAAGGTCTGGTCCCCAGAATTCGGAGGGGCCAGACCTTTTGCTTTAGAGGTGGCTTTGGTGATCGTGGGGAGGCGAAGGTCACTGATCACGTGTTGGGTAAGGGGAAAGTTACGGCAATTTAAAACTTAATTTACCTATATTTATTATATAAATTCTTCTTTTTTAAAGGGTTGAAAATAATTTTTAATATCGAATGCCCTGTAGTTTTTCCGGTGCTGGAATTTTTAATGTAAAACTCAAGTTTGGGAAATGCTTTTCCGGAAAATGCCCGTTATCTTCACAAATATATTCAAAAAGATGTCTTTTAGTGGGGGTGAGCTGATGGTTTCTCTTGGAGAACGGCCGGCGGGAGTTTTAAGAATTACCTAGAATTGGGGAGTGTACCCGACCCTGCGGGACGAGGCAGGGTGGTCGTAACGTGTGGCTGGTTGACGTCGATAAGCAAAGGTCTAGACGATCTGGCTTTCGCTGAAAGCGCACACATTTTCACAAACGATTCTTTTACCCGAGGAACAGACTAGGAGCACTCCATGGCAAACCCATTCGCTAAAGGTTGGAAGTACTTGACTGCATCCTTGGACCAGAAGATCGATGAAAATGCCGATCCGATGGTGCAAATTAAGCAGGCCACTGATGCTGCTAAAGAACAGCATCAGAAGATTAGTGAGCAAGCTGCCGCTGTAATTGGCAATAAAAACCAGCTGGAAATGAAGCTCAATCGCCTGCTTGCAGACCAGAAGGATCTGCAGCAAAAAGCTCGCAATGCTATCCAGGTGAGCGATAATGAGGCCGATCCGGTAAAAAAGCAAGAATCGCTCAATGTTGCGGAGATCTATGCGACTCAGCTGGTGAGCGTTGAGCAGCAGATAGAGGAAACCAAAGCTCTACACACCCAGGCGGTGTCTGCTTCTGAGCAGGCGACTAGGCAGGTCAAGGAGTCTGAGGCACGCCTCCACGAGCAGCTTGGACAGATCGATCAATTGTCTAGCCAGGTGAAGCAAACCAAGATGCAAGAGGCCTCGACCAAGGCGATGGACCAGATCACGGCGCTCGATCCGGATCGCGATGTGCCATCCTTGGATCAGGTTCGTGAAAAGATCGAGCGACGTTACGCTGACGCTCTTGGCGCTCAAGAACTTATGCACAACACCATGGGAGACCGGATCCAGGAAATTGATGCGGCAGGGGCAGATATGCGTGCTTCTGCCAAGTTAGAGGAGATCCGGGCTCAAATGCGTGGACAGCTAAACGGTGCGGAACAACCGGCGAAAGAGCTGAACTCTGGAGAACCGGACGCGGAAACACCAGTGGTGGACGAGGTTCCTAAGGATGAAGCCTCTAAGGCTTCCAAAGAAGCCGCTTCGACTAGTGAAAAAGGCGAAAAAGAAAGCGACAAAGGGGAAAAATCCGCTGAGTAATTCTCATCGAGCCTATCGGGCGTAACTCTCCTTAATGCAACCAAGGGGCCCATACTCCAGCAGAATTCCACTGCGAGAGAGTATGGGCCCCTTTCGCTTCTATGAGCTAGCCCCTGTTAACTTTCTTTCTGATTGTTGATCAGAAGCCCTCGGATGCCGGAGTGGAATCCGTCGCGTAGTCCCACGCGTTGGGCCTCGGTGAGCGTGTACTCATGGAGGGTTTCGCACGCGAACTGTAGAAGCGGCCGGTCGATCTCTGGGGGGAGTCCGCCCCCTGACAAAAGATGTGCGGAATCGCGCTGCTCGGGAGTCGCGGCATTGTCGTACCACCATAGGGCATATTGACGTCCCACGTCGTAGGGGGTCTGGTAGCCGGCCGAGGACCATACCTCGTTGGGAAGGGGGACGTATCGGGAACGAAGCTTCCGTCGTGGCGCCATCATGGATGGACTGGGGGTTGGTCGAGGTGAAGAGGGTTTTTCCTCGGACTCGGCAGATGTGCGCTCGAGTGTTACCTCTACGGATTCCTCCACGGTAGAGGTTATCTTGATAGAGGCACTGTCTCCGCCTAGATGCGCGCCGGGCTTTGGTGGGGCTGGTGGCGTGGCGTTGATGACCTCTGGTTTGTCGTTAGCTTTGTGGCTAACGCTGCCCTTGTCACGGTCGTTGTCCGGCATGTAGTCGGCATGATCTATAGGCTTGCTGCGTTTCTCTGGAGTCTCCGCAAGGCAGTCCTCAACGGACAGAACTGGCTCGCCGGGGCGATGCGGAAGTGCGGAGCCTGTGGGGAATGGCGGTGGCGTTGCGGTCTCCGTGAGATCGTTGGTCTCGGGAGTTCTCTCTGGAAGAACTGGGGCTGCATTATCGTCGTGAGCTGCCACGGTATCCGCGTGCTCGTTGCCTTCATCTGGCAATTCATCGTTCTGGGTGCGGACAACAGGCGGTAAGGGGCCCTCAAGGATCTCCAACTGCATGCAGTCGGTGAAGTCTTCGCGGGGATCGAGGATGGTCGTGGAGTCACAGCAATGACGCAGTGCTGAGGACATGGAATCCCATCCAAACCCGTAGAGGTGAACGCGAACGCCGGCATTCACGGCTTCTTGTACCCCTGGAATCATGTCAGCGTCGCCAGAGACGAGAACGATGTCGGTGAACTCCCGACGCGCTCCCGCAAGCACCATGTCTGCTACTAGGCGGGTATCCACGCCTTTTTGTGTACGACGCTCCCCCCACTCAATGAGCTGGCCGGCACGTAGCTGGACTCCATCGCAGGTGCGTAATGCCCGCTGATAGCGGTGGGGGCCGGAATCCGGGATGCCGTCATACCACAGCTGACGATGTACGGGTTGTCCTAATTGGCTTTGGATCATACTTCCCAGGGTTGCCACAACCTCGGGAAGATCGATTTCTAATTGGGCTCTAGCGCCGATTTCCCACGAGTTATAAAAGCTCGCGAGTAGATAAGAGGTATCGACGAAGACCTGTGTACGTTCAAGCATGGCTCCTGTTTTATCCGTTTCATTGTTCTAAAAATTTAAAAGTCTTGTGCTTCTAGTGTGCATCATGTCCACCTAATTAGTCGATACAACTTTGCAAAAGTCGAGGTCGTCGCGGTATGGTGTGGGATTTTTTCGGCAGATGTCGCTTTACGCTGTCGTTGCTTTTAGGTGTGTATGGGTGGCGGCTGCCGACGGCTAGTTGTATGGTTAGTTACATGAGTAATGAACCAACTTGCATGAGGGGGAACTGAATGGATGAGACAACGGCACCTTTGTTCAAGCAGATAGCCGTGCTCATTCAAGATTCGATTGTGGATGGCTCTCTTGCTGCGGGGGAGCGTGCGCCATCCACCAACGAACTTGCCGCGTTTCATTCCATTAATCCTGCGACTGCTCGCAAGGGGCTCACGATTCTGGTGGAAGAAGGCGTTCTGGAGAAACGGCGCGGCCTGGGGATGTTTGTGACGGAAGGGGCTGCCGACCTTATTCGGAGGCGGAGGCGGGAGGAATTTGCCGCGATCTTTCTTGCCCCGCTGGTGGATGAAGCCGTCAAGCTGGATATCCCCAGAGCTGAACTGCACAACTTGATCGACCGAGTGGCTGAAAGCCGAGGACTCTACGCATGACTTATCAAGACACTGTTATTAAATGTGTTCAATTGAAGAAGAGCTATGGCAAACATGCCGTATTTGCCGGGCTTAACTTTGAGCTGCAGGGCGAGCGCATCCATGGTCTAGTGGGGGCTAACGCTGCTGGTAAAACCACACTTTTAAGAATCATTGCGGGGCAAATTCCGCACGAGGGCCTCATGGAGATCTTTGGTGAGCCCTCCTTTGATAATCAAAAAGTCATGGACAGAACCGTCCTGGTGGGTATCGACGCACCGCTTCCGCAGTCTTGGAGCCCCCGGAAACTGTTCGCTTTTGCCGCATGCCGTTATCCGCGATGGGATCAGAAGCGCTGTGAAGAACTTATCGAGATCTTTGAAATCCCCCTCACTAAGCGCTATTCCTCGCTCTCTCGAGGGCAAAAATCTGCCGTGGGTATTGTCATGGCTTTTGCGGCACGCTGCGAATTAACGCTTCTCGACGAGCCCTACCTGGGGCTTGACGTATACAAGCGCAAAGCCTTCTACCAAGAGCTGCGTCACGAGCAGGAACAACATCCATGCACCTTCATTTTGTCCACGCATCACCTCAATGAAGCTGCCGGGCTTTTCGACGAGCTTCTCATTCTGCGTAACGGTGCGATCGCAGATAGTGGAGCAGCAGAGGACATCGCAGAATCCGTGGTGGAGCTCATGGGTACAACCACGGCCATTGACCTGGCTCTTAGTGAGCTCAACGTGGAAGTGATTATGCAAAAAACCGTATCTGGGGTGACAAAAGCCTTGGTGAGGGCAACACGCAACGAGGTTGCGCGGATAGGCGAACTGCATGGCATACGTGTGCAACGAGTGACGCTAGAACAAGCTGTTTTCACGGAGGCTCATGATGTTTAAGACTCGGTTGAGGTATCTCTGGCTTGGTGAGAAAAAGCTTGACCTTCTGCTAGCTGGGCTCTTCTATATCGGTGCGATAACTGGGGCTCTCGCAGATCTTTGGAAGATCGTGCTCCTTCTCCTTTTTCAAGTCGTCGGGATTATCTGGCAGCTAACCCTGTGTCCCGTTATCACCACCTACCAAGTGTTTAACTTGGGTGGGGCTGCATGGCGACGCGACCTGCGGATAACTGCAGCTCCGGTGGCCGCCTTAAACCTCGCATTCAGTGCTGTCATCTTGAGCAGGGAATCCCACCCGCTCGCTTGGATTCTTGCGCTGGTGACCGTGGTGCTAGCTGCTGTAATTTTGTTGTCGCCTACATCTACCTTGCGTCATTACGCAGAATGGCTATCTCAAGGGCCCGAGGACGATAGTGAGAAGGTGCAAAGGTCGAGCCGGATTTCCTCAGTATGGATGCCTTTTATCCGATGGGCGTTTGGCATTTTTGCTCTTACCTGGGCAATTCTTTTTATCTCGCTTGGCGGGCTATGGATCAGCTTTAGTTTCTTTTCTCTTGAAAGTACAGCGGGATTCGTAGGGCTTGTTGGTTCCGGAGTTGCCATGGTGGCTTTGGACTCATGGCAGATACGAACCGGGTTCCGGGAATGGCTGGCTTTAGGACTGCCTCGATTCGCATGGATGCGACTTCTGGTGTGTGCGGCTCTGGTACAGATCCTTCCTGCTGCTGTCTTTGTGTGGCTATTGCAGAGAGTGGCTCCCGGGATGGTCTTGCATCCAGTTGCACTAATTGTGGTGATCGGGTTACTAGCTCCAGTAGTCGCCGTCATGGCTTCCCCTCTTAACGAGTGGAAGAGCACGTTGCTTCTGCTGTGCGTGGGCATTGGTATCGGAGCGGCGATCTACTTTCTTAACTCGACGACGATCATCGGCATAAGCCTTCTGATGGTGGGTGTCCTTCTGATCCTGGCTTGGATACTTATCCGACGGGCAGAGCCACAACAGGGTGCGGTGGAACGCTTTCTTGGATTAAGTAGTTAACTCTTTGTCTAAAAAAAGTGTTCTGACCTGGGGATTTGTGTGTTGTGTTGAGGGTGTGTAACTTTATGTGAGTCGCCGCGACCGACAGCGCCCCTCACAGAGGCAAACACCACACAGTGGTTGTTGATTAGTGAGTGTAAGGCGAGAGGAAAACGAGCAGGCGATAAACAAAAATTATTCTTACATTCAGTACATGCTGGCTTTGTGGTTGGTGTGTGTGGGTGTGGGTGTGTTGTTTGAGAACTCAATAGTGTGCCAATGTACTTATAATATTTTTTATGGTTGACATGGCGGCCTGGGGATTTGTGTGTTGTGTTGAGGGTGTGTAACTTTATGTGAGTCGCCGCGACCGACAGCGCCCCTCACAGAGGCAAACACCACACAGTGGTTGTTGATTAGTGAGTGTAAGGCGAGAGGAAAACGAGCAGGCGATAAACAAAAATTATTCTTACATTCAGTACATGCTGGCTTTGTGGTTGGTGTGTGTGGGTGTGGGTGTGTTGTTTGAGAACTCAATAGTGTGCCAATGTACTTATAATATTTTTTATGGTTGACATGGCGGTAGCTACGTTGTGTAGTGGCAGCAATATGTTTTGTTACATGGTTGTGTGATGATCACGATGGTGCAGTATCGACCGGCAAGTGTGGCTTGCTTGTAAAAGATTGTGCTGTTTGTGGAAAAAATGTTGTTGACATGAGGCGTTGTTATGGTGCTGATGCGTGCATGATGTTGTGTTGTGTGGGTGTTGGTGGCTGTGGAAACGTGTGATGCTTGTGCTGTGATGCTCTGGGTGTTGTGCTTGGGGTGTTGTGGTGTGGGTGTTGGGTGATTGTTGTGTTGTCTCGTCAAGGCATCGATGGTCACTGTTTTGTTGTACTTTTTTCATTGTTTTTTGTTGAATGATCAATGAAATGTTTTTTTTTGTTGGTTGTTTGTTTTTTGCCAGTTTTGGTTGGGCTTTTCACGAAGCCTGGTTGGTCTTTTATTGGACTGATTTTTTGTGGAGAGTTTGATCCTGGCTCAGGACGAACGCTGGCGGCGTGCTTAACACATGCAAGTCGAACGGAAAGGCCCCTTCGGGGGTGCTCGAGTGGCGAACGGGTGAGTAACACGTGGGTGATCTGCCTCGTACTCTGGGATAAGCCTGGGAAACTGGGTCTAATACTGGATAGGACCGCACTTTAGTGTGTGTGGTGGAAAGTTTTTTCGGTACGAGATGAGCCCGCGGCCTATCAGCTTGTTGGTGGGGTAATGGCCTACCAAGGCGTCGACGGGTAGCCGGCCTGAGAGGGTGGACGGCCACATTGGGACTGAGATACGGCCCAGACTCCTACGGGAGGCAGCAGTGGGGAATATTGCACAATGGGCGCAAGCCTGATGCAGCGACGCCGCGTGAGGGATGACGGCCTTCGGGTTGTAAACCTCTTTCGACAGGGACGAAGCTTTTTGTGACGGTACCTGTATAAGAAGCACCGGCTAACTACGTGCCAGCAGCCGCGGTAATACGTAGGGTGCGAGCGTTGTCCGGAATTACTGGGCGTAAAGAGCTCGTAGGTGGTTTGTCGCGTCGTCTGTGAAATTCCGGGGCTTAACTCCGGGCGTGCAGGCGATACGGGCATAACTTGAGTGCTGTAGGGGAGACTGGAATTCCTGGTGTAGCGGTGGAATGCGCAGATATCAGGAGGAACACCGATGGCGAAGGCAGGTCTCTGGGCAGTAACTGACGCTGAGGAGCGAAAGCATGGGGAGCGAACAGGATTAGATACCCTGGTAGTCCATGCCGTAAACGGTGGGCGCTAGGTGTGAGGGTCTTCCACGACTTTCGTGCCGTAGCTAACGCATTAAGCGCCCCGCCTGGGGAGTACGGCCGCAAGGCTAAAACTCAAAGGAATTGACGGGGGCCCGCACAAGCGGCGGAGCATGTGGATTAATTCGATGCAACGCGAAGAACCTTACCTGGGCTTGACATATACAAGATCGGCGTAGAGATACGTTTTCCCTTGTGGTTTGTATACAGGTGGTGCATGGTTGTCGTCAGCTCGTGTCGTGAGATGTTGGGTTAAGTCCCGCAACGAGCGCAACCCTTGTCTTATGTTGCCAGCACGTGATGGTGGGGACTCATGAGAGACTGCCGGGGTTAACTCGGAGGAAGGTGGGGATGACGTCAAATCATCATGCCCCTTATGTCCAGGGCTTCACACATGCTACAATGGTCGGTACAACGCGTTGCGAGCCTGTGAGGGTGAGCGAATCGCTGAAAGCCGGCCTCAGTTCGGATTGGGGTCTGCAACTCGACCCCATGAAGTCGGAGTCGCTAGTAATCGCAGATCAGCAACGCTGCGGTGAATACGTTCCCGGGCCTTGTACACACCGCCCGTCACGTCATGAAAGTTGGTAACACCCGAAGCCCATGGCCCAACCAGTTTCTGGGGGGAGTGGTCGAAGGTGGGATCGGCGATTGGGACGAAGTCGTAACAAGGTAGCCGTACCGGAAGGTGCGGCTGGATCACCTCCTTTCTAAGGAGTTTTTGTTTTTCAATGGGCACTGGTTGGTGTTTGTTGTTTATTTTTTTAATCCGGGTGGATCGGTGTTGTGTGTGATTGTGTGCTGCTAACAGTTGGTGGCTGTGCATGGTTGTGTGATGGTGTGTTGTTGTGTGTTGTGTTGATTGTGGGAAGTGTTGTTTGTTGTGTTGGCATGCTGTTGGGTGTCTGGGATGATGCACTGTGGTGTTGATTCTTGTGGCTGCTTGTTGTGCTGGTGGTGATCCTGTGTGGGTTGTTGTTGGTGTGGTGGGTGGTTGTGTTGTGTGAGAACTGTATAGTGGACGCGAGTAATAATCTTTATTCTTTTTAGTTCTTGGTATTTTTTGTTTGCATATTTGTGTGTTGTTTTTTAAGGGCACACGGTGGATGCCTTGGCATTATGAGCCGATGAAGGACGTGTAAGGCCGCGATAGGCCTCGGGGAGTTGCCAATAGAGCGTTGATCCGAGGGTGTCCGAATGGGGAAACCTGGCTGCAGTTATGTGTGGTTACCCTTCAGTGAATTCATAGCTGTTGTGGGGGTTTACGCGGGGAAGTGAAACATCTCAGTACCCGTAGGAGAAGAAAACAATTGTGATTCCGTTAGTAGTGGCGAACGAACGTGGATGAGGCTAAACCATGTGCGTGTGATACCTGGCAGGGGTTGCGTGTGTGGTGTTGTGGGGTGTGTGCGTGAAAAGGCTGCCATCTTTTTGCTGGTTTGTGCATGTGTTAGCGGAAGTGGTGTGGGAACGCCTGCCGTAGAAGGTGAGAGTCCTGTACGTGAAAGCATGTGTGCGCTGGTTGTGCATGTCCCCGAGTAGCAGCGGGCTCGTGGAATCTGCTGTGAATCTGCCGGGACCACCCGGTAAGCCTAAATACTTGTGATGACCGATAGCGGATGAGTACCGTGAGGGAATGGTGAAAAGTACCCCGGGAGGGGAGTGAAATAGTACCTGAAACCGTGTGCTTACAATCCGTCAGAGCCTTTTTTGTGGGGTGATGGCGTGCCTTTTGAAGAATGAGCCTGCGAGTCAGCGGCATGTCGCGAGGTTAACCTTTTGGTGGGTAGCCGTAGCGAAAGCGAATCCTAACGAGGGTGTTGTTAGTGGCATGTCCTGGACCCGAAGCGGGGTGATCTACCCATGGCCAGTGTGAAGCAGAGGTAAGACTTTGTGGAGGCGCGAACCCACTTAGGTTGAAAACTGAGGGGATGAGCTGTGGGTAGGGGTGAAAGGCCAATCAAACTCCGTGATAGCTGGTTCTCCCCGAAATGCATTTAGGTGCAGCGTTGCGTGTTTCTTGCTGGAGGTAGAGCTACTGGTTGGTTGAGCGGGACTACAATCTTAGCAATGTCAGCCAAACTCCGAATGCCGGTAATGTTATAGCGTGGCAGTGAGACTGCGGGGGATAAGCTCCGTTGGTCGAGAGGGAAACAGCCCAGATCGCCGGTTAAGGCCCCTAAGGGTGTACTAAGTGGAAAAGGATGTGGGATCGCGAAGACAGCCAGGAGGTTGGCTTAGAAGCAGCCATCCTTGAAAGAGTGCGTAATAGCTCACTGGTCGAGTGGTTCTGCGCCGACAATGTAGTGGGGCTCAAGTACACCGCCGAAGCCGCGGCAGTCAACTTTTTGTTGGTTGGGTAGGGGAGCGTCGTGCATGTGGTGAAGCATTTGGGTGACCGGGTGTGGAGTGTGTGCGAGTGAGAATGCAGGCATGAGTAACGAATGAAAAGTGGAAAACTTTTCCGCCGGATGACTAAGGGTTCCTGGGTTAAGCTAATCTTCCCAGGGTGAGTCGGGACCTAAGGCGAGGCCGACAGGCGTAGTCGATGGATAACCAGTTGATATTCTGGTACCCGTGGTGATGCGACAAGTGGTGAATCAGTGGTACTAACCGCCCATTAATTGCATGTGTTCATACTTTGTGTGGGTGTGTGTGGTTGTGCGTGGGACCTTCGTTGGTAGTAGCCAAGTGATGGGGTGACGCAGTGAGGTAGCCGAGCCACTTATTGGATTGTGGTGTAAGCGTGTGGCCCGTGGCATAGGTAAATCCGTGCTGCTTGTAAGGGTGAGGCGTGATGCGTACCCTTTTTTGGGGATGTTGGTGATCCTGTACTGTCGAGAAAAGCCTCTAGCGAGTGTCATTATGGCCCGTACCCTAAACCGACACAGGTGGTCAGGTAGAGAATACTAAGGCGATCGGGTGAACTGTGGTTAAGGAACTCGGCAAAATGCCCCCGTAACTTCGGGAGAAGGGGGACCATTGTTGGTGACAGACTGATGGAGCTGATGGTGGTCGCAGAGAATAGAGGGAAGCGACTGTTTATTAAAAACACAGGTCCGTGCGAAAACGTGGAAGTTGATGTATACGGACTGACGCCTGCCCGGTGCTGGAAGGTTAAGAGGACCTGTTAGATCTCTTTTGGGGGTCGAAGCGGAGAATTTAAGCCCCAGTAAACGGCGGTGGTAACTATAACCATCCTAAGGTAGCGAAATTCCTTGTCGGGTAAGTTCCGACCTGCACGAATGGCGTAACGACTTCCCTGCTGTCTCAACCACAGGCCCGGTGAAATTGCAGTACGAGTAAAGATGCTCGTTACGCGCGGCAGGACGAAAAGACCCCGGGACCTTCACTATAGCTTGGTATTGGTGTTTGGTTCGGTTTGTGTAGGATAGGTGGGAGACTGTGATACTGCGCCGCTAGGTGTGGTGGAGTCGCAAGTTGAAATACCACTCTGATCGGATTGAGCACCTTAACCTTGGCCCATGATCTGGGTTGGGGACAGTGCCTGGTGGGTAGTTTAACTGGGGCGGTTGCCTCCTAAAATGTAACGGAGGCGCCCAAAGGTTCCCTCAGCCTGGTTGGCAATCAGGTGGTGAGTGTAAGTGCACAAGGGAGCTTGACTGTGAGACTGACAGGTCGAGCAGGGACGAAAGTCGGGACTAGTGATCCGGCACCTACTTGTGGAAGTGGTGTCGCTCAACGGATAAAAGGTACCCCGGGGATAACAGGCTGATCTTCCCCAAGAGTCCATATCGACGGGATGGTTTGGCACCTCGATGTCGGCTCGTCGCATCCTGGGGCTGGAGTAGGTCCCAAGGGTTGGGCTGTTCGCCCATTAAAGCGGCACGCGAGCTGGGTTTAGAACGTCGTGAGACAGTTCGGTCTCTATCCGCCGTGCGCGTTGAAACTTGAAGAAGGCTGTCCCTAGTACGAGAGGACCGGGACGGACGTACCTCTAGTGTGCCAGTTGTCACGCCAGTGGCAGGGCTGGTTGGCTACGTACGGAAGGGATAACCGCTGAAAGCATCTAAGCGGGAAGCCTGTTTTAAGATGAGGTTTCTTTTGAGGTTCCCTCGAGACGAGGGGGTTGATAGGCCAGATCTGGAAGAGTGGTAACACTTGGAGGTGACTGGTACTAATTTACCGATAAACAACCATTTGTGTGTGGATGTGTTGTGCCTGGAGCGTTTGAAAAAAGAGTGTTTGTGTTGTTGCTTGTGTTCACTGTGCAGTGTCTGACATGACATGTGATGTGTTGTGTTGTATGGATGTGTTGGTGGTTATTGTGTCGGGGGTACGCCCGGTCCCTTTCCGAACCCGGAAGCTAAGCCCGATTGCGCTGATGGTACTGCACCTGGGAGGGTGTGGGAGAGTAGGTCGCCGCCAACCACAAAACTTGATATTGGTGAGGGTGGGTGAATGAGAACGTGTGTTTTCATTCACCCACCCTCCCCTTTTTGCGTTTATAGGGTGTTGGTGGTGGGGTGCCCCTCTGCTAGCAAACAGGGGGCACCCCACAGAAAACCTTTTAGCGCGTAGACGCAATGAGGCGTTCAATTGCTGTAAGGATCTCTTCTTGGTCTCTGCAGTACGCAAAACGAATCATGCTGTTCCACTCAGGAGAAGAATCTGTAAACGGTTCTATAGGGATAGCAGCTACGCCTTTTTCTCGGGGGAGGTCGAGACAGAATTGGTTGCCAGTTTTGTCAGTAACAGAAGAAATATCGGCGACAACGTAGAAGGCGCCGTGAGTGTCATAGACATCGAATCCGGCTTGGCGTAGGCCGTCGGAAAGGCAGATACCTTTAGCTTCGGTATCTGCGACGGTTTTTCGTATCCAAGCTTCTTCGTGTTCTAAAGCGTAGGCGATAGCTGGTTGAAACGGGGTCGCGCCAACATAACTCATAAACTGCTTTGCCTTAAATACCACCTCGAGCAACGGGGCAGGTGCTAGCGCCCATCCAGTTTTCCATCCGGTTACATTGAATGTTTTTGCTGCGGAGGAAACCGTAATGGTGCGTTCTCTCATAGCTGGAAGGCTGGCTATCGGCACATGGGGTGGCTGGCAAAGGTGTAGTGTTCATAAACCTCGTCAGAAAGAACAAGGAGATCACGCTCAGCGCAGATGGCGGCGAAGGCCTTGAGTGTTTGCTCATCAAAAACAGTTCCCGTTGGATTATGCGGTGAGTTGATAATCACCATTGATGTACGAGGCGTAATTGCAGCTGCAAAAGCATCTAGATCAAGTGTCCACGAGCGTCCGTCTGGAATGAGCGGAACAGCTATACGCTGTGCTCCTGCAAGTGCTATGGAAGCAGCATAAGAGTCATAATAAGGCTCAAAGACCAGGACATCTTCGCCTGGTTCTACAAGTCCCAATATTGTGGCGGAAATTGCTTCGGTAGCCCCTACCGTCACAAGTACTTCGGTATCGGGATCGTAGGAGACACCGAAGTTCCGTTCGCGGGCACGGGCGATGGCTTGACGCAAACTAGGAATACCGCGGGCCGGCGCGTATTGGTTGTTGCCTTTAGCTATTTCTTGCTGAGCACGTTGCAACATGGCTAAAGGACCATTGCTTTCAGGAAAACCTTGACCGAGATTGATAGCCTGAAATTCTGCTGCCTTTGCGCTCATCGTGGCAAAGATGGTCTGGCCGAATTGATCAAGGCGCTGTACGCCGGGAGTGTGTCTCATTAGTCGATCACCAGCAAATCAAATTTGGTTTCTTTGACATCTTCCAACCGAGTGAGGTTTTTTTCTAGTATCTTCCACTGCTCATCAGGGATCTCCTCGATAGCGCGCTCAACAACGGTGGGGTCAGTTGTAGCCCATCCGATAGGCATGGGAGAAATTTGATCCCAAGTGTCTTGGCTATGTACAGATCGTTGCCCTGCAACCGCCACTACGGGGATACGCACGCCCACGGCGCGTTCTACGCCTTCAAGATTGGTGATACTCCGAGTGGCTAACGCCCATGCGGGAGGGGCTTGCTCGTCAACATTTGCGTTGACTAGTGCCATGACAACAAAATCACGAGGGTTAACTTCGGCGATCATTCCTGCCGCTAAAGGGTAATTTTGGTAGAGACTTTCTGCAGTTCCCACTTTTTTAGGGATGATAGCTATCATCGCAAAGCTAATCAGAGCCATGACAATAAAAAGAGTAAAGACTATTCCACCAAAGATTCCGCCTAGGACTAGGAATAAGGCGACGCCGATGAGGACCTGTATTAGCCCAAAAAGACCAGCTGAAAGCTGTAGACGTTTGGTGTCTTTTAACAACTCATTGTTCTTTTTGGCGTAATCGGCGTTAATGGGAAAAGAAAACTTTTGCATGATGAGTCAGGTTCCTTGGTAGAAAGTACGTGAAAAGCAGCCCTGGACGCTTCTAAGCTTAACTATCTAGCCTAGGTCGGCTGCGTCAACAATCCGGTATGCATAGCCCTGTTCGGCCAGGAATCGTTGCCTGTGTGCCGCATACTCGCTATCGAGACTGTCGCGGCTTACAACGCTATAGAAGTGCGCCTCTGAGCCGTCAGCCTTTGGACGTAATAGTCTGCCTAGCCTTTGCGCCTCCTCCTGCCGTGACCCAAAGGTGCCCGAGACCTGGATAGCTACGGCGGCTTCTGGCAAATCGATAGAGAAGTTAGCCACTTTGCTTACAACTAACGTGGTGATGTGGCCAGCGCGGAATTTGTTAAATAGCTCCTCACGCTTTTTATTACTTGTTTTTCCTTCGATCACAGGGGCATCAAAGCGCGCGCCGAGTTCTTCTAATTGGTCAATGTATGCACCAATGATGAGCGTGGGTAAGCCTTGATGTCGGTGTAATAGCGTATCGACGGCACGAAGCTTGGACTCCGCGCAGGCGGCAATGCGGTACCGATCTTGGTTCTCTGCCGTGGCATAGAGCATGCGCTCTTCGTGCGTCATGGTGGTGCGGACTTCAGTGCATTCCGCGGTAGCGATAAATCCGCGTTGCTCTAGGTCCTTCCACGGGGCGTCATAGCGTTTGGGGCCAATCAGGCTAAATACATCGCCTTCCCGACCGTCTTCTCTAACGAGCGTCGCGGTAAGCCCTAGGCGTCTGCGAGACTGGAGATCTGAGGTCATCCGGAAGACCGGTGCCGGAAGCAGGTGGACTTCATCATAAATAATGAGTCCCCAGTCGCGAGAATCAAAGAGCTCAAGAGCTCGATATTCTCCTTTGGTTTTGCGTGTGACCACTTGATACGTTGCGATAGTAACTGGTCGAATCTCCTTTTTCTCCCCGGAATACTCGCCGATCTCTTCTGGCGTTAGCGTTGTGCGTCGCAGTAGCTCATCGCGCCATTGTCGTCCGGCTACTGTGTTAGTAACCAAAATAAGGGTGGTAGCTTGCGCCCGGGCCATAGAAGCGGCTCCCACCATGGTTTTTCCAGCTCCGCAGGGGAGAACAACCACGCCGCTTCCTCCCTCCCAAAAAGAATCCGCCGCCATCCTTTGATAGTCGCGGAGCTCCCAATGCTCATGTTCTTGAGACAACGCAATAGGGTGAGCCTCGCCATCCACATAGCCCGCAAGGTCTTCGGCCGGCCAGCCAACCTTGAGAAGCTCTTGCTTGAGACGCCCTCTTTCTGAAGGGTGCACAACGATTGTTTCCTCGTCGATTTGTGCGCCTAGCATGGGACGAATTTTCTTATGGCGTATCAGCTCGGCGAGAATTGCCGGTTCTGCGGACTCAAGAATGAGACCATGTGCAGGATGCTTGTGCAGGCGCACTCGACCGTACCTAGACATGGTCTCTGCGACGTCGATAAGCAAAGCCTGGGGAACGGGAAAACGCGAGAAAGTCTCTAATACATCAACAATGCCTTCTGCATCGTGGCCTGCAGCGCGTGCATTCCATAAAGCTAAAGGAGTGATCCGATACGTATGAATGTGCTCTGGTGCACGTTCAAGCTCCGCAAAGGGCGCTAGCGCCGCTCGTGCTGGGTCTGCTTGGGGGTGATCGATTTCTAACAAAACGGTTTTATCCGACTGAACGATCAGCGGTCCGTCACCAAATGCCACAGGGAAACACTCCTAAACCCTCAAGGTAAATACAGACTGTCCATTATGGCCTTGGGGCTTCGTGGCGTCCCAGTTTTTATGCAGGAACTACGCTTTGGGGCGATAGTTTGAGTTACTACTCAGGCTGATTGATCACTACCTCAGTGATCCTATGGATAGTAAAGCGATGCATCGCACCATCGATAGGATCTACGGCAGAAAGCTGGCCACTAGAAACAGTGATAGGGGTGACCACTCTTTGCGCCGCTTGGCCATGCTTGTCTACAAAACCCAGTGTGACTGTGCGTTTAGCGCGGATCGCCGATTGTAATGCGCTTAGGACTCCTGAATCATGGACAGTAGCCTTTGTGCCCGTCGCCGCGGCTTCCTTGGCAGCATCATGCCGAAGAATAGAAGCTATGGCAGCGGCAATGTGTGATTCATTGTCTTTATCTGGATGCTGTTGAGGAAGAGTCGCGGACACACGAGAGGGGGCGGGGCGAATATCGATGCTGATGCCGTTGGCATCTTCAGCAACGGGATGGAAGCCCTCCTCACGCAGCGCTTGGAGTACTCGAACCAGAGGGGCCTGTGACACAGCGACAGTGGGCGCGATGAGTCTAAGCCCAATTATTTCTGCAGCGGGCGTTCTACTTGCCTCTAGTAACAAAGCCTCATCGGAGCATCGTAAATAACTCATAGCGGGCCCGCCTCTTAAGGAGCCGTGACGACGCGCAACGTCAGCGATGAGGTATGCAATAGACTGCGGAAGCTCACCAAGGACATGGGCTTTGAGAAAACCCGTGAGCTCTTCAGGCGTACGCCCTGCATCTAATGCACGCCGTATGCTTGATTCCGTGATGCGATAGACGCTAGCTAAACCCATCGACTCAGCCTCTCCCACGAGGGTCATCTCCTGCATAAGGAGCTGAGGCAAGGGACCTGGTGCGAGGATCGTCATATCGGCCTGTGGGATCAGCTGCGTGACTTCTGCCGGAGTTAATGATTGTGTTATCTGATCAAGGCGCGAAAGCGCAGTAGCTTCAGTTTCTTTGACCAAGGCATCCAACACAGAAGTAGTGCCATTATTCGCAGTGAGTACGCCGAGCCAACGGGCTTCTGCAATAAGCTGGTCAATATGTTCAGGAGAGACCCTAGACACCCGCAGTGGGGCGGCAAAGCCAATATTCGCGCGGAGTGAATGATCAGAAATGCCTGAAGACGTACAATGCTGTGCTGCAGTACTCAGCGTTAATTTGCGCAGCGTCGGTAGCTTTTCATTCCACGTGGCTGGAGAAAGAAAGCGTTGAGGCTTTCCCCTATCGTCCAGGGTATTGACTACCCAGGGGCGCAAGGTCCCATGAAAATACCAACCGTATATTAACTGCGACCATTGGTGAGATAGCGGAGAAACGAGCCAGGTATCGGCGTGGTGGGTGGGGCAAAGATAGTCGCCTCCTGTGTCGTCGCTAGGAAGCGGGTCCGGCACTCCGCGGGCGACCAAGTTGCAGGACAACGCCAGCGACAAGACCCGGAGAGCCGTGAGCTCGTTGGAATCCAGAATCCGGGTGAGTGCAGTGACACTGCGCACTCCCAGAACTCCATCTTTTAAAAGCGGCATGGGATCATGCCCGAGGCCACGCAGAAGTATCCTCATGAGACGTACTATCTCTAGACCATTCCCAGCGCTGTTCTCATCATTTTTGCTGGACGCAGAGAACTCCACGCGGGGGTTCGGCAGCACAGGAATGAGCGGTGGCTGTTGGCCTCTGAGGAGATACCTCACGGGCATAGGGAGTCGGACGGTTGTATCGTCAATTCGTATAAGGAGCCCCTGTGCGATCATCCTAGGTATTGGTCGTTGAGGATCAGCATCAGGGGCAGCATCCTTTGTTATTCCCGTACCGCCGGATTGGTCAAGAGTGTTGAGGACCTTCCTGTCACGTTCATCGACTGAAGCCAAGGCGTGCTGGAAATCAGTTTCTTCTTGCGCTCTTACCCCAAATAACTGCCATCCAGTGGGGAGGGCATTTATTGCCTCAGGAACAACTTTAAAAGATACGGTGGAACCGTACAGGAGTGCGCGCGATAAAAGCTCAGAAACAGCTTCTTCGACGAGCAGATCAAGATTGTCTGGGGTCTGCGCGCCAAGATATTGACGTAGTGCATCCACCAGATTGGGGGCAATCACAGGTTCGAGTTCTGCGCCAAGGAAGCTGGCTGCCTCAAGCGTCAAAAGCTCAAATGCATTGAGGGACATCAACGCACGTGCCAATGAAGCTCTCAACTGTAAACGGGCAGCTAATGAGGATATTCCGGGAGGAATTGGATGGGTGACATCGGGCCTATTTTTCAGGATGACCGTGAGGTTTTCTTCGTTGAGTGAACTTAGCCACTCCCGGAAATTGATGGGCCACTTATAAGGGGCAGGAGAAGAGCACATGATGGTATTCCAGTTTAGTTGCTCTTTCAGATGACTTTTACCCTTAAAGTTTGAAACAATAGGGCACATGGCAAACATGGAGAAAAAAGGATACGTTGATCCGGGCTGGCCTGCGCACGTCCCGGGCGGCGGGCACGCTGTGACCGAGCTTGTGGCTAAAGTCGCCGGTGCTAATAGCCCGTGGGGCGACATTGAACTACCTGTTCCTGCAGAAGAGACCGGTTATGTCCATCCTTATACCCGGGTGAATAAATAGTCTGTAGCTCCACTACGTACGGCGTCTTCCTTGTGTAACAAGAGAAGGCGCCGTATTTGTCTCCAAGGCTTGTTTTCAGACCAGGGGGGACCGGTATTGTGTCTGTTCCTGCAAAAGATAGGTCCCGCTGCTGCTGAATAACTCAGCGGTAGCGGGACCTATCTTTGAGATGTATTTTACATACCCATGGCGGTATCAATTACCTGGCGATTTGCCTGGTAGAAAGCATCAAAGTTGTTATTGTTTGCTTGGTAGAAGGCGTCGATTTCAGGATGAACTCCGATGCCGTAACCAGCGAGTCGATCCTTGACGGCCTTGTATACAGCATCAACGGCAAGCTTATCGGCGTTTTGGCCGGAAGCAGCTGCGTAATTCTGAGCGTCGTCAACGATCTGCTGCAGCGGCGCTGGCGCAGATGCGACAGAGTCACGCGGCGTTGGTGCTGAGTTAAGTCCTAGCTTTGCAGAACAAGAGGGCCATGCGCCCCAGCCCTGAGAAGCAAGAACCTTTTCTGCGACGGCGATCTGCTGCTCGCGGGTAGCTTTATCTGCGGTTGGTGCGTACTGTCCACCGCCGAAGCCTTTCCACGTGCTTGCAGAGAACTGGATGCCACCGTAGTAGCCGTTGCCTGTGTTGATTGCCCAGTTACCACCGGATTCGCAGCCTGCAAGACGATCCCAGTCGGAATCTGGCGCAGCGGATGCTGCGGGGGCGAACAAGGTGGCTGCTGAGCCGACTGCGACAGTGGAAGCTGCAATCTTTGCCAGTGCAGAAGCGGACTTACGAGCGTGACGTGCCATTAAAGAAAGTTTCCTCTCGTTGTGCCGCCGAGTAATCGTGATAAGCGCAAAACGTGTGGCGTAGTCCGTTTTTGGACAACCATGTTTGGCGGAAGGAACCACACGCTCGATTTATATGCATCGAGCGTGGCAGTTAACCACGAGCCCCTGTCTGCTGAGTGAGTTGTTTGTAGTTGGTTGGGCTCAAGAGCTCAACCGCGAACGGGCAATTCCTCTGCACCTTGTGCGTAGACCGGCTCGATATCCAGACAGGGGCTGGCGAAGATATCGGACGGTGGCCTACGCGGTGCTCGATTGACCACGGTACTGGTTGATAACGGTTGTGTCACGTTTTTCTTTCTTTTTGGTGGCGAAAATCCGGGTGAGTTTTTGAAAAAAGCCTGGTCATTGCATGTTGTTGCGAGGAAGAAATTTTTTCTCACAGTGGGTGAAAAATGAGGCGTTTTGCGGAAATCTGCACCTTATCGTTGTTTTTATTGTGGCCGCGTGAGGTAGATGTGACACGGTATTGAGTGGACTCTAAAATGAGCTATACTTTGAAGTTTACTGTCTCGGATTTTCCCTAGGAAAAACAGTGCATAGGCCGCCGCATCATCTGAGGAATAACAATCAGTTGCGGTGGTTTCTTTTATTGTTAAATCCAGCGGAAAACGTGCGATAAATCTCGGATCAGTGCATAACGCCTGATAAGGGAGTCAGTGAAACTAGGTACCTGTCATACTTGACTCTGAGTGTTTAATTGCGTGATTTGCTGCGGTTTTGTGTGCGAATATCGCAAGATAACCATGAGGATCATGTAGATAAAATATGGAAGGAGTCTTGTCGTGCCGATTGGCAGAGTTCGGTGGTACGACCCCGAAAAGGGCTACGGATTCGTTTCTAATCCTGGAGACGAAGACTGCTACGTAGGTAAGAATGTGTTGCCGGCGGGCGTCGATAAGCTTGAAAAAGGTCAGCGGATTGAGTTTGATTTTGCGGCTGTGGGGAAGAAACCCCAGGCATTGCGTATAAAAATTCTTGAGACTCCCAAGACCCGTAGGCCACAGCATCGACACAAACACAGTCCTGAAGAACTTCACGGCATGGTGTCGGACCTTGTGACCATTTTGGAACTTAAGGTGCAGCCCAGCCTGAGAAGCGGGCGATTCCCAGAGCGTAAAGATGGCCGACAGATTGCTGGAATCCTGCGTGCGGTGGCAAAGGAACTCGATTCCTAGGCACACAAGCAAAACCGACTATAAAGAAACGGATGCCTTTATAGTCGGTTTTGTGCATTTAGAAGTTTTTAAGTGACCGTGACGTGTACAGACCAGGTAACGGTGTAAGGGGTCTCGTCGCCCTTATCGTCATGGCCGATCAGTACTGAAGAGACCTCCACGACAACAAGTTTTGCAAGAGACTGAGCGTCCTTTTTCAAGGATGCCGAACCCGAAACTTTTATCTCGTTCGCGTCGTGTGCGGCGTAAAAGGACTGATCGTTTGCGGCGGGATCATCGTAAATTTTCAATAAAGACCAGTCGTGGTCGGAAACTTGTGGTGGAACTTTAACGGTAAGTTCCTGATCCGCGCTCATAGTTATAACTGGAACTGAGTTTTCCGGGCATTCGACGCCTGGTTCGCAGATGCTAAAAGGGAAAACCTCTTGGCTAGCTGTGGGGGAGGAAAACTCGATCGCGATATCACGTGGTTCTTTTTCCGGACGTTTATTCCACCAAGTTTGGAATGCTATCGACCCTGCCACCACTACTGCTACGGCCGCGATAAGGGCAGCAATCTGGATGAGGTTTCTGCGTCGAGTTTTGCGACTAGCCATGGTGAGCAATATTACCTCTCCTGGAGAATTACGGGGACACGTGGTGGACAAACCGGACACGATAGAGATCAGGCCAGCGTTTGCCAGTGATATAAAAATTGTCTGTACCCGGTATATGGGCGATGCCGTTGAGTACGTTGTCAATATCCGGTTGGGCGTTGTTAGGAATACGGGAGGCGTCGATAAGCTTTTTGACGCTCCCGCTGGCTGCATCGATGCCTAAAATGTCTGTGGACAAGAACCTATTTGCATAAACGGTATCGGTTTGTGCTCCTGGGCCGGAAGGAACACATTCCAGCTCGTTGATTCCTTCTACTGGCATAGGTCGTCCCTGGGCGTTGATCATACGAACGGGGATTCGTTTTATCTCTTGAAAAGTCACGGGGTTGAGAACGCGTAGATCACTTGTGCCGTCAGACATGATTAAGCGATCTGAAAACGCGCATAACCCCCAACCTTCGCCCTGATACGTTACCCGTGTGATTTCTTCTAAGGAGTCCGGGTCTCGTTGGATTGCAACATTATTTTTCCATGTAAGCTGCCATATTTTCCGTGAACTTCCTTTAGTTACCGTAATGCCTTCACCGAAAAAAGACTCGGGAAGTTGTGTGCGTGTTGCCTGGATATTGTCCACAGAAGTCCGGTAGATCGAACTAGTTCCGTATCCTCCTGTTCCCACGACTAACCCCTCGCCGTCTACTTCGAGTCCTTGGGTAAAAGATTGTGCGTCGAAATCATGGCGCGAGATTATTTCGGCTTGCAGCTCCACTGGGCGCTCTAATAGTTCTTCGGATTGTTGAGAAGGCTTAGGGGGAGAAGCACACGCCGTAATACCGAATGTGATGGATAGAAAACCAACCGAAAAAACCTTGATACTGATTCTGTTTTTATGCAGAGTATGTGGTCGTCGTATCTGAGCCAGCAGGGGGCTAAAGGAACTCATCGCGCGGGCGAAACGGTGCAATCGCATGGCAGTTATTGTGCCCTCAATGTGTTGATTGTGGGTAGATACTGGATAATAGAGGAGTGCCGAACAGACGTAATACTAAAAATAGCCAGTCCGGCCCGTTATTGAGTGCCAAGGCGCTTTCAATCGCACGACATGCTCTAGAAGAACTGGGGGAGGGCGAAGTCGGAGCCCACATTGGGGTAAGAAACGTTAATGAAACCTCCGCGACACATCGTTTTGTTGCCGACCTACCCGGGTATAACGGGTGGGAATGGAACGTGGTACTCGCATGCGCGAGTGGTTCTCGCTGGGTGACTGTAAGCGAACTTGCTCTTTTACCTGGACAAGAAGCCTTACGGGCGCCTGATTGGGTTCCGTACCACCAACGGGTTCAACCGGGAGACCTCGGCCCAAATGACTTCATGCCACCCCGTCCAGATGATCCCCGCCTCACTGATGATTCGGATCAGGCCGCCTATGATTTTGGGACGCTGAAGAAGCTGACAAAGGTGGGAATTCAGACTGCCTCAGAACGGTGGAAGGACGGCGCCTTTGGCCCCTCGTCGGAGTATGCAAGAAAAGCCGTGCACAATTGTGGCGGATGTGCGTTTTATTTTCCGCTTGCAGAGCCTGTAGGAAAAGATTTTGGCGTATGTGTTAACGAATATTCAGCGGATGGACGCGTGGTGCATACGACTTATGGGTGCGGCGCTCATACCGATACGCCTCCTGCTGAGCCACTTGGAGTAGTGGAAAATAGCCCCTTTGATGATGAAAAACCAGAAATTTTTCCATCTGGTGCTAACCAATAAATATGGTGGTTTTAACCCCCACCCCTGGGCAGCGGCTTTACCGCAAATTTTATCCCTTTGGGGATGAAAGAAACGACAAAAATAACTCATTGCGGGGATGAAAACGCTGTGTGGCGGCTATTTTCGGTTTGATCGAATTGCTCCTGAGTGGGAATATCTTTTTGCGGAAGTTTTTCCGAGGTATCCCTCTTTTACACATTTGGAGCGAATCAGATGGCTTCTATGCCTATTTCTGATCAAGCAGCGCCGAAACAGACGGAGAAGTCTCGCGGCGCGTTCGATCGCTATTTCAAGATCAGTGAGCGTGGCTCAACAATTGGAACCGAAGTTCGTGCAGGCGTGGTCACGTTCTTTGCGATGGCCTACATCATCATCCTTAACCCCCTCATCCTAGGGACGAGTCCGGACTCCGAGGGAACGGTACTTGGTATTCCGCAGGTGGCCGCAGCTACTGCCTTTGTGGCCGGCGTAATGACGATTCTCTTTGGCGTTATAGCCAAGTATCCCTTTGGCATCGCAGCTGGCCTTGGCATTAACACCCTTGTCGCGGTTTCTATGGTTGCAACCGAGGGGCTGACCTGGTCAGAAGCAATGGGGCTAGTAGTCCTCGATGGTGTGATCATCGTCATCCTGGCGATTTCCGGTTTCCGCCAGGCGGTGTTCGATGCCATTCCCAAGCCAATGATCGCCGCCATGAGCGTTGGTATCGGAATGTTCATCGCGCTTATCGGGCTTGTCGACGCCGGCTTTGTACGCCGCCTTCCAGATGCCGCGCACACTACCGTCCCGGTTGGGTTGGGCACTAATGGTTCGATTGCTTCGTGGCCCACTTTTGTCTTTATCATTGGCCTGCTGATTTGTGGCTTCATGGTAATCCGCAACATTCGTGGTGGCCTTTTTATCGGCATCGTGGCAACCACGATTATCGGCATGATCGTAGAGGCCCTGACTGGTGCGGGCTCTTCCGTGAACAATCCCACCGGGGGCTGGAGCCTAGCAATCCCGATGATCCCAGAGGGATTTGGTGGAATACCAGACCTGTCTCTCATCGGTAACGTTTCTATCTTTGGGGCTTTTGCCCGAGTTGGCGTTCTGGCTGCTACCTTGCTGCTGTTTACCCTCGTGCTGGCTAACTTCTTTGATGCGATGGGTACTATGACAGCGCTGGGAAAGCAGGCACGCCTGGTCAACGACGATGGTGTACTCCCAGATATGAAGAAAGCACTGGTTGTTGAGGGCGCAGGCGCAATTATCGGCGGCGGTGCCTCGGCGTCCTCCGCGACGGTCTACGTTGACTCTGCTGCTGGCATCGCAGACGGTGCTCGTACTGGTTTGGCTAACGTGGTAACCGGCCTTCTCTTCCTACTGGCAATGTTCCTCACCCCGTTGTATGAGGTAGTGCCGATTGAAGCAGCTGCACCTGTTCTTGTTGTGGTTGGCGCGATGATGATCGGACAGGTGAGCGAGATTGACTTTACAAAGTTCAACATTGCTCTTCCTGCCTTCCTTACCATCGTCATCATGCCATTTACCTATTCGATCGCTAATGGTATCGGTGTAGGATTCATTGCCTTCACACTGATGACTCTATTTGCAGGCAAAGCCAAAGAAATCCACTGGATTATGTGGTTGGTCTCTGCGTTGTTCGTGGTGTACTTCTCCATAGACCCGATCATGTCGGCTCTTGGCTAATCGTTAGGGGATAGCTTTGTCCCTCTGAGGCTCCCGATTGCGGCATATCTCTGCCCGATCGGGAGCCTTGCTTTAACATGTAATGTGTGACTGAACAACCAACTCCACCGGCGTTTAACATCGTGCACATCGCAGACGCTGAAGACACGCGCCTGGATGATTTTCGAGACCTGAATCATTCCGATAATCGACCAGATCTTCCTGGCGGCAAAGGCCTGGTTATCGCTGAGGGGCCGCTGGTGGTTGGCAGGCTTTTACAGTCGCGTTTTCCTGTTCGGTGTCTTATTGGCTTTCCCGCCAAACTTGAGTCGTTTCTTAGCGATCCGGCGATGGCCGAGCTGGTGCGGGACATCCCCGTCTACTCCTTGGACCGGGAAACATTGGCGAGTGTGGCTGGCTTTGACATGCACCGGGGACTGCTTGCGGCGGCTGACCGCGTGGCGGGGCTATCCATTGAAGAAGCAGTGTCTACAGCGCGTACCGTTGCGATACTCGAGGGGGTAGGTGACCATGAGAATATCGGATCGATGTTCCGTAATGCTGCAGGAATGGGCGTTGACGCCATCTTGTTTGGCAATGGTTGCGCAGATCCTCTCTACCGCCGGGTAGTACGTGTTTCCATGGGGCACGTGCTTCGAACACCATTTGCGCATTTCGGCGGAAAAAGAACCACGTGGCAGCGAGAACTAGAGGGACTAAAAGCGGCTGGCTTTCACCTGGTATCCCTTACGCCGCACCCTGAGGCCGTGCACCTTGCTGATGCGCTTGTCGACGCTACCGGGCAGCCGTATGACAAAGTGGCGCTCTTGGTGGGCGCCGAAGGTCCTGGGCTAACCGAACACGCTATGCGTGCAACTGATGTGAGAGCTCGTATACCTATGGCACCTGGAACCGACTCGCTTAACCTTGCTACCTCTGCAGCGATTGCTTTCTATGAGCGTGACAGGTCGCTTAGATAATTAAGGGCGGTCGGTATGACGCAGCTTCTCAGCTAGCTTATGAGAAAATACCCGAATCTTTTTTCCCGCTGTAACGGCGAGGTTCTGGGCCACATCCTTTGATACCTCTGCGTAACGAGCCAGTTCTGCAGCGACCGTTGGCTCGGAGCCATGCTGTTCATAGTCGTCATAGTCACTCCGAGACTCTCCCAAACCGAGTTTGGAAGACGCCGTAGTGACTAAAGACTGAATGCTCTTTTTCTGATCAGAAGGATGATCCACAAGCTTCGGCTCAGGCCTTCCATCAATCGCAAAGGCCGCCACATTGATGTCAGATGCCCCTTCTACATCAAAACCGAGCCATTGTCTTTGAGCCTCGCGCACCAATTCAATTGGCCAGAAAGGCAGAGTAATTCCTCCACTGTCCTCTGCTTTTTCTCCTGCCCAATAGGGATTTTCAAAGGGCTCTGGAAGCCCTAAGTCCTCATACACTCGTTCTCTGCGGGCGGAAAAGGACCGTCGCAAGGTATCGCCAGTCCAATGTGCAAAAGCACCTAGCCCAGTTTCCTCATTGATAGCAAAGGCGTAGACATCTGCCGCGGGGATGCAAGAATGAAGCTTTGGATTAAGCTCGGATAGCCTAGTGGCGTCTGCTACACCTGTTTGGATGATCGAAAGCCCCTCAAAACCTGCAATATAAAATTCTTGTGGGGAAGCCTGAGCCGAACGATTCAAAGAAAACTGACCGATGGGAGTAATCGGCCAGCGCGGATTGAGTTGGGCTAACAGCTTTCGGCCAAACCCCCGGTCGGCTCGGGGCTGCTTTGCTATGACCGCGCCGGGGTCTGCGGTTGTGACAAACCACAACGTCACTACGGCGTCGTGACGCGGAGTTGAGGGATCTCCATAATCGGGTGCGTTCATAAGAACCGTTCCTTAACGCAAAGAAATAAACAGGGAAAGCGATAAAACGGAGTGGGAATGACTAAGAGCGAGGTCGTTTTGTATTGGTGCGTACACCAAGCAGAACATCTTCCCAATGCGGAGTTACAGCTTTGCGGCGACGTTTAGAGGGAGCCTTGGGCTGTTGGTCCGGATGCTGGAGGAATTCTTCTCCAGAAACCTCTAAGGAGTCTTGAGCGGAGACTTCTCGGTGGGGCTCTTGTACTTCTGTGACTGGGGGAAGATCATCACGCGTTTTTTCTATATCTGATTCAGCGTGTTTTTCCTTGGTTGGCTCGAAGTCTTGGGTGTTTTCAAAGACATCGACTGCACGTGGCCTTCCCACGGGGGAGATGGTCCGCACAGGTTGGATAAAATCGGGGTCGATGAGGTCTGCAGCAATCCCGTTTCGAGCGATCGCGGTGGTGGAAGACATGCTATTGCGATGATAAGACCATTCAGCGGTGAGATCGCTGACCCCAGATTTCCAGGACACCGTAGCAATCCACTGGCCGGATGCATCGCGATAGGCATCCCATTGCGTTGTGGATAGGTCAAGGCCGCGAGCCGCAAAAGCCGTGGCCAATACTTCCCATAATGTAAGACGCGCCGGTCCATCATCGCGTACGGGATGCGATTGCTTAGCCATATCCGCGATGCGTGCGCGCTCTAATAAGACTGGATGAGCGTAGGGCTCAATACGAGACTCTGTGACTCCGTTTTCCTCTGCGAGTTGGGCCACGGTTGCCCCTCCACGGATGCGGTCCTGGATTTCTCGTGGCCGCATGGCTAATGGTGTGGAGAGTCGGGGATCCATTTCCTTGGTGCGCAGTTCTCGTTGCCCGTTTGCGCCTGGAGCTATGGAAGCTACAGCATTATCAGCAGGGTGCGCTTCCTCTGATTCGCAAGGAGGCTCTACCTTATCCACTTGGGAATCTGTTTCAGCATTATCTGCAGCGCTGTCCGGGGGCGCAGGCATAGGGGAGGAGTCCTCGGAGGTTTTTCCTAGCAGAGCCGCGCGCAAGGAGTCGTCTACCACGAGGAAGTACTGATCCTCAGGGGACTCAGCGGCGTGGAAGACAAGAGATGTCTTCGTGGACTCGCTTGGTATGAGAACGAGCTCCTGCATCAGTACTCCTTTGCTGTGATGATGGACATAACCATCTTCTACTTTAACGCAGCAACGCCCCCAAAGGCCGGCGCTTGGCCGGCATGTGGGGCGAATGCTTGTGGGGATGCATAGGAAAGCTAGGGTGTTTGGGGCTGCGTGGTTAGGCTTTTCGACGCCCTCCCCGGAGAGCTGCTGCTATGAAGCAAGAGCGAGTGAGTTATCCAAGATGTAGTCGATTGCGGATGTCAAAATTCGCACGTCGGAAGTCTCGATAGCGGGGAACATACCGACCCGTAGCTGGTTGCGTCCAAGCTTACGGTATGGCTCGACGTCCAGTATCCCATGTGCGCGGAGAATCCGAGCCACTTGTGCGGCATCGATGGAATCATCAAAATCAACGGTTCCTACGACCAGAGAGCGTTTTTCTGGTGCGGCAACAAAAGGAGTTGTTTCCAGGCGGGCCTCGGCCCATTGATAAAGGACATCGGAAGAAGCCGTTGTGCGCTGCACCATGGCAGGTAAACCACCCTGGTTATTCATCCATTGAACCTGCTGCTCTAGCATGAGCAGAGTAGACACGGCAGGTGTATTGTAAGTCTGATTTTTGCGGGAATTATCCACGGCTGTTTGCAGATTTAAAAAGTCCGGGATGAATCGGTCGGAAGAATTGATCTTTTGGATACGTTCCAAAGCCGCTGGACTCATAGCCGCGAACCAGAGTCCGCCGTCGGATGCAAAGCATTTTTGAGGTGAGAAATAATAAACATCAGCGTGGTCGAGTTCTACGGGAAGTCCTCCTGCCCCTGAGGTCGCATCAATAACTACTAACTGCCCTTCAGAGCCAGTTGGGCGAACTACCGGAACCATAGCTCCCGTGGAAGTTTCATTATGTGCCCAGGCTAGGACGTCGCAGCCATCTAAGGCAACGGGGGTTGGGGCATCGCCGGGTTCTGCGGAAATAATAGTGGGGTCTTGCAGCCAGGGGGCTTTGGCTGCTGCAGTGGCAAACTTTCCAGAGAATTCACCGTATGTTAGATGTCCGGATTTGGATTGGATCAGGCCAAAGGCGGCGCAATCCCAAAAAGCAGTGGCGCCTCCGAGAGAAAGGATGATTTCATACCCATCGGGGAGGTTGAACAGTGATGCGAGTCCCTCCCTAATATTGCCCACGACGTTCTTAACCGCTGGTTGACGGTGTGAAGTTCCCATAACAGTGCGACCTTTTTCGGTGATCGCTAGGAGTTGTTCTGTGCGGACTTTTGATGGTCCGCATCCGAATCTGGGGTCACTGGGGATAAGGTCACTAGGTAATACGGGGAACTCGCTCATGCTCACGCTTTCTAAAGATTGGAAGCTGCCTTGGCATCTCACGGAATCATGTGAGTTGAATGTCACAGCTAGTCGGAATAGTACCGATAATGTGCATAAATTACTAGATCTTTTCTGTTGATAATTAGGTTTAATGATTAGCAAATTGCATCATTGCAGCCGTGTGGTGGGGTGGGGTTGAATTAGGGGGTGTATTAAGTGATTTTTGCAGCATGTTAGGGGTTGTTGTTGGGGGTGAAATGCTTCGATGTAGGGTGAGTCACAAAATTTGCTAAGCTGTGAAGTGCTCGACCGAAAAGCTGTAAAGCTAGCCAATATCTTTATTAATGAGGTAATGAATAAAATCAACTTTATATATTCAGTTGTTGGCTGATGATCGGCTGGGATGGGTGAAGTTATTTCATGAAAGAAGTGATGGAACCTAGCGCTAGATTGCTCTAACTAGGTGTGTTAAACCGCACCTATTTGGATGCTTTCCCGATGGACACTACGTGTTGAATGGGGGTAGTAATACCTTCCAGCCGTCGTATAAGGAGACACCGTGCTGATATTAAAAGTCCGAAAAGATTATAGTTTTGGGCAACGGCGTCTCGTCTTGAACGATTAATGCGGCGTCCTTCTACACCTGAATAGGCGTGTTAATTTAAGTACAAATTGAAAGGGAAGCTGTGGCTACTGACAACAAAGACAAAGCTGTACTCCACTACCCGGGTGGCGAGTATGAGATGGATCTCATTCACGCATCCGAGGGTAACGACGGCGTTGTGTTAGACAAACTGCTCTCTGAGACCGGTCTCGTTACATTCGATCCCGGTTACGTCAGCACCGGTTCGACCGAGTCGAAAATTACGTACATTGACGGCGACAACGGTATTTTGCGCCACCGCGGCTATGACATTGCGGATCTCGCGGAGAACGCGACTTTCAATGAGGTTTCTTATTTGCTCATTAAAGGCCATCTTCCTACCCTAGATGAGCTCCACAGCTTTAACTCTGAGATCCGCCACCACACCCTCCTTGATGAGGATTTCAAAGCACAATTTAATATCTTCCCACGGAATGCCCACCCAATGTCGGTTCTTGCATCGTCGGTGAATATTCTTTCTACCTATTATCAAGATCAGCTGGATCCATTGGATGAAGCTCAGCTTGATAAAGCAACGGTTCGTTTGCTGGCTAAGGTTCCGATGCTCGCGGCGTATGCATATCGTGCCTCTAAAGGCGCTCCGTACCTATACCCAGATAACTCTCTCAATGCGCGTGAGAACTTCCTGCGCATGATGTTCGGTTATCCCACAGAACCCTATGAGGTCGATCCAGTTGTGGCTAAGGCCCTGGATAAACTTCTTATCCTGCATGCGGATCATGAGCAAAACTGTTCCACATCGACAGTCCGTATGATTGGATCTGCGCAGGCAAACATGTTCGTTGCTATCGCAGGTGGCATCAACGCACTCTCTGGCCCACTCCATGGTGGCGCGAACCAAGCCGTGTTGGAAATGTTGGACGATATCGCTCAGAATCACGGCGGCGATGCGACCGACTTTATGAACCGCGTGAAGAATAAAGAAAAAGGCGTTCGCCTCATGGGCTTCGGCCATCGCGTATACAAAAACTACGATCCGCGTGCTGCGATCGTTAAAGAAACTGCACATGAGATCCTGGAGCACCTAGGCGGCGACGAGTTGCTGGATCTGGCTATGAAGCTGGAAGAGATTGCGCTTTCTGATGACTACTTTGTCTCCCGTAAGCTTTACCCCAACGTGGACTTCTACACTGGATTAATTTACCGGGCTATGGGCTTCCCAACGGACTTCTTCACCGTACTGTTTGCCATTGGTCGCCTCCCAGGCTGGATCGCTCAGTACCGTGAACAGCTGGCAACCACTACTAAGATCAACCGTCCTCGTCAGATCTACACCGGCGAGACTTTGCGCAAAGTGACGCCACGTGAACAGCGCTAAGCGACGCATAACCCGCTAGCAACAAAGGTTGCTGAGCTGCATGTTGAGGCCGAGCGCGCGAATTCCCAGTAAAGTGGAATAAACGCGCTCGGTTTTCGCGTGTCTCGTCCTGTCCTCAGATGGTCGAGGCAAACGTGAAACCCGAGTCATCCCCATTCAACGATCCTAGGAGTTAGAGATCCATGGAAAAGCCCCAGATTGAGGTGCCCGAAGGTCCGGCGCCAGAGGACATTGTCATCCTTGACGTCGTCGAAGGTGATGGTCCGGAAGCGCAGCCTGGTGGACTCGTCGAGGTTCACTACGTGGGTGTGGACTTTGAAACCGGCCAAGAATTCGATTCCTCGTGGGATCGTGGTCAAAGCATCGAATTTCCGTTGTCTGGTCTGATTGCAGGCTGGCAAGAAGGAATCCCTGGGATGAAAGTGGGCGGGCGTCGTCAGCTCACCATCCCGCCAGAGGCAGCGTACGGCCCAGCGGGCGGCGGACACCCATTGTCCGGACGTACGTTGGTGTTTATGATTGACCTGCTCAACGTTGGGTAATCCCTTCTGCATAGATGCTGAAAACACAAAACCGCGCTGTTTTAAGAGACAGCGCGGTTTTGTTTATGGGGTATTAGCTGAGGGCGTCGGCAAGCTTTTCATAGTGGCGTAGGCGCTGTTCTCTTCCTACCCTCTGGGGTGCGAGTTGTAGTTCTGTGAAGGCGTCGGAGATACTACGAAGTACCCGTTCAGAGAACAAAAGAGGTTCGTCAGCTGCGTCTGGCAACTCGGGGATGATTGCGTCGACGATGCCTGTTGCTGCTAATGCGAAGGCGGAGACCCCCTGCTCTTCCATCATCGTAGGAGCATGGTCAATATCGCGATAAATAATGGCAGATGCTCCTTCGGGAGGCAGCGGGCTCAGCCAGGCATGGCTAGAAGCCAAAACTTTATCTGCAGGAAGCAGCGCTAGTGCCCCTCCACCACACCCCTGGCCCAAAATAACGGAGACCGTGGGAACATCAACGGAGACGATTTCTCCCAGCGTGCGTGCAATTGAACCGGCCATACCGGTTTCTTCAGCATGAGCACTAAGCTCGGCTCCAGGAGTATCAATGACTGAAAGTAGCGGTAATTGGAGATCGTGCGCTAGTTGAATGCCCCGCCGGGCAAATCTTAAGGCTTCTGTTCCCAGCTGAGAGTCTGCGAAAGGGGGCTGCGAGTGCCTGTCTTGCCCAACAATCACCACCGTACGCCCTTCAATTCGGGCTAACGCGACGACAACGGACGGCGAGATCCTTCCGTCGCCGCTTCCGGATAACTCAATATAATTTGCATCACCTATCGCAGAGAGCAATGCCTGAATCCCGGGGCGGTCTCTCTTACGGGTAGCTGTGATAGCTTCCCAAGCGCTGGGGATGGGGATTTCTTTGGAAATTGGGGGGTGAGAATGGCTGCTGTTAGTGGATGGGATGAGCAGTACGTTAACTATCTTATTAAGCGCTGCTCGCAGCTGCTGGGGAGAGATTACTCCATCTATAACGCCCTTAGCCGCAAGGTTTTCTCCAGATTGGATCCCTTTGGGGATCGGTGTTCCTGTGGTGAGCTCTACCACCCGGGGGCCTAGAAAACCCAAGAGAGCTTCTGGTTCGGCAAAAGTAAAATGCCCCGCGGATCCCCACGAAGCCATTACTCCGCCGGTGGTGGGGTTGCGCAAATACACCAAAAACGGAAGATGCGCATCTTTGTGGCGATAGACCGCAGTGGTGATGGACACCATAAGCGCGAAAGCCGGAGTGCCCTCCTGCATCCGTGTTCCTCCTGAAGACGGAGAAATCAGAAGAGGGAGACGCTCAGCAGTAGCACGATTGATGGCATTGATGATTCTGCGCGCGGTGGCCGCGCCGATAGAACCACCGAGAAAAGAAAATTCGCTGAGAATAACGGCGACACGATGCCCGTGGACGGTCCCTTCTCCCGTGATAACTGATTCATCTACACCAGATTTTTCACATGCGTTAGCCAGAGCCTGCTGATAACTTGCGGAAATTTTTCCATAACGTGGGGGAGTATCCCAAGAACAAAAAGAGTTGTGGTCTAAAACATCAGTAATCAACTGGTGTGCAGATGTGCGCGTCATGTGACCACGATAACGGTTTTAAAAAGGAAAGGAGACGTGAATACAGGCAAAAATTTACCGGGGGTGATAGAAGCAGCAGCGGAATGGGATTGGGTACGCGAAGGCCCGTGCACACATGAGAACGGGGAAGTCCTGTACACGGGCTTGCTGCTGGGGCAGAACGCGAGGCGAGAAGTTTTACTTCTTGGTGATCACACCACAGGCAAAGCGTGCGCCGGCATCGCCGGTCTTGAGAGTCTCCTCATCTGGGCCGTTAGGGGCGTAGCGCTGTGGGATGTTGGCGTAGTTGTCGCGGCCTTCATGAACAATCAGGGAGGTGCCATCTGCGCCAAAAAGTAGATCCTCATCAACAGCATCTGTAACTACCTCAAGATGCGCTGTGCCGTCTGCGTTAGCCAGCAGGGAAGGAAGGTCGCCTGCATGTGGGTGGTAGCCATCACCGTGTGGCTGGTTCTTACCGTGAAGGTGTCCGCCGGCAGATTTAAAGTTACCTTCGCAGACCCCCTTGTCATGAACGTGGAAGCCATGGAAGCCAGGGGTAAGACCTTTAGCATCTACTGTAATTTTGGTGCCCGCGGCGGTCTTGGAGAACTCGACCATGCCTACACCTTCGCCGGATTGATTCTTGAGCTCGGCGGTGGCAAAAGCATGTGAGTTGGATGCTGTAGAAGCCGCGGAAGTCATGGCTTTGTCTGCGGAGTCCTTTGTTGTTGTCGAGCTTGAACAAGCGCTCAGGACTGCGATGCTTGAAACTCCGACCAGTGCTACTGCAGCGCGGAGTGCCAATGTGCGAGACATGTTTTTCCTTTCGTGGAAATTACCTATTAAAGGCCTAACCAGGGTTGTGGTTAGTAAGACAGTATGCGCGTGCGCGATAGCTGTTGGATACATTGTAGCGAAAACTGAGAATTGTATATATATTACCCATTGCTTTAATGGCGCTATGTTGAAAAAGTAGGGTCTTGAACTGGGGTTTTATTGTCAAGAAAGTTTTTAAAGGCTGAGATGAATGTCAAAAAATATAGGTAAAAGCATTGGAAAGAGGGCGATCGATTAGGTCATGGTAATTGGCTCTGGATGCGCTAAAGATTGGATGGATGCTAAGCGAAGACTCGAGGTTTTCCCTAAGATCGGCTTCAAGGCAGTATTGCGACGCTAAACGGGCGGTCCTCTGGTGAGCCGCTGATTAACGTCTTTAACGTTTGAGCTTGTGCCACTCCTGAGAGGTGAATGATGATGATTGATGCACAATCCGTTCCTACCGTGACGCTCAATGATGCCACCGAGATGCCTGTTATTGGTCTCGGGACGTGGGAGTTGCGTGGCGAGGGTGCCGTCACTGCAGTGCGTACCGCAATTGATTTGGGATATCGCCATATAGATACCGCCGCGCTTTATAAAAATGAGCAGGAGGTGGGGCGAGCTATTCATGATGCGATTGCTTCCGGTGATGTGACTCGAGACGAGCTATTTATCACCACTAAGGCATGGAATGACATGCATGGCGCGGATAAGGTGCAGCGCGCATTCCAAGATTCCCTCACGAGACTTGGTCTCGACTATGTCGATTGCTATATGGTTCATTGGCCGTGTCCGCAGAAGGGGCTGTATGTGGAGACGTTTGAATCCGTGGCAAAACTGCAAGGCCTCGGACAACTGCGATCGGTGGCTGTGGCTAATTTTCACCCTGAAGTGCTTGAAGAGGTAACCCGCGAGACGGGGATTGCTCCTGCAGTGAACCAGGTTGAATTGCATCCGGGATTTTCTCAACCTGATCAACGAGAGGTTCATCGCAAGCTTGGGGTACTTACGGAGGCATGGTCACCATTGGGGCGCGGGGAATCTTTGAGTGAACCTACGGTGGTCGCGATTGCGAAGAACCATGGCAAGTCTCCCGCTCAGGTTATCCTGCGGTGGCTCGTTCAGCTGGAGTGCTCAGTTGTTCCTAAGTCTGCTCACCCCGATAGGCAGCGTGAAAATATTGATATTTTTGATTTTGAGCTCAACGAGGAGGAACTCAAGGCGCTGACTGCACTGGATGAGACTGGTGGGAGGCTGTTTCCTGATCCTCGCGAATGGCCAGGTTTAAAAGGCTAGGTATTTTTAAGTGCTCGCCAGATACGTGCTGTGAAGGTGAAAAGTCGGGAAGAGGAGAGACGGGATTGTTTGAACAAACTCGAGACGATGATGCCTCGCGGGCTTTGAAAGAGATAGAAACTGTCAAGGTATCCTCCGATGGTTTTGTGCGTCATATCGTTTTGGATAGAGATGATCGCCGGAACGCTCTTTCGGGTGATATGTGCCGAGCTATCGCACACGCCGTGACTGAAGCTTCTGCTGCGGCCGTCGATAATGCATCAGTGCGTGCGATCATGATTAGCGGAGTAGGACGAGCCTTTTGCGCAGGTGCTGATCTGGGGTCGTCTGTGCGAGAAGGTGGGGAACATTCCTCGGATGGGGCGGTGTATGGCGCCGGTTTCCATGATGCGCTCTTTGCTATGTTGCATTCGATTATTCAGGCAGAGGTGCCGATAATAGCTAATGTGCAAGGGGCTGCGGTAGGTGCTGGGATGCAGCTTGCTTTGGCGTGTGATCTCCGTGTTGTTGGAGAGTCTGCATGGTTTAAAGTCCCCGCTGTTTCTTTGGGGTTTGCGCTGGATGGATGGACTATAGGGCGTGCTCAAAAACTCTGTGGCGGTGCTTTTGCTAGGAATTTGTTGCTTGCCGGTGCATCATTGACCCCGGATGCGGCTCTGTCTAGTGGTTTTGTTGCAATCCGGGGCGACCATGCTGCAGCAGTTGCTTTTGCTCATGAAGTTGCCGGATTGGCGTCTCTTTCTGTACGGTAGCTCAAGTCGGCGCTTAACCAGGGGGAAGCTAATTACTCGCTGGATGAGCGCTCGCAATCCTTATTTTCCCAGTGTTGGTCTAGCCAGGATATGCGGGAAGCACGACAGGCGAGACTGGAGAAACGAGTTCCCCAATTTAAGGGGCGATAAAGCTGGGATAAACATTGAAATGCTGTGTAAAGACGGGCTCCTATAGTGAGCCTGTCTTTTTTGTTGCCGGAAAAATGATGGCGAATCTTGGTGAGATATGTCTTTGGGAAGGCGAAATAGCAGAGATAAAACTCGCGAAAACTTGCGGATGTGTGATTAACAAAATTTGCAAAATCCTGACTGCTTCAAATTTGGGGGTGGAACTGTGAAGGCATTACTGCAGTAAGTCTCATTAGGGGGTAGCTGCTGTGCAGTAAAAAAGAGCGGGTTCAGGAAATTCACTATCCAAATATCTTGTGACTTGGGTAACTTTTACCCATTGAGTTTGTGACCCGCCTCTCACGGGTTGGACTCTCAACGTCTGAAACCCCCGAACACTTCAGAGGAAAGGAGCATTCGAGATGAGTGCACCAACTGAGGCGCATGGCGTACGGCAGCCAACTGCTGCAGAGTTTCGCGCCATGCAAGTGAGCCCCCAGTTCAAGGAATTGAAGCGAACGTATCGTTCCTTCACCTTCCCGATGAGCATCGCGTTCTTCGTCTGGTACCTCGTATTCGTCATTGCAGCTACCTATGCTCCAGATTTTATGGGGACGAAAGTAGTTGGCTCGATAAACCTAGGAGTGGTTCTAGGAATAACGCAGTTTGTGACCACCTTTGTGATCACGTGGATTTATATCAAGTACGCAAATAAGAACATCGAGCCGCGTGCACGTGCGATTCGCGAAGAAATGGAGGGTTAAACCATGACTACCTCGTATGTAGCAGCGGAATCGTCTGCGGGAAACCCAGTCCTTAATATCGTTGTCTTCGTCGCTTTTATCGTGATTACGATGGCTGTTGTGCTGCGTGCCGGAAAAACCACAAAAGAAGCCTCCGATTTCTACACCGGTGGCGGAACATTTTCCGGAAAACAGAACGGCCTGGCTATCGCGGGCGACTATCTTTCGGCTGCCTCCTTCTTAGGCATTGTCGGGGCTATTGCACTCAGCGGTTATGACGGGTTCCTTTATTCCATTGGGTTCTTCGTTGCTTGGCTCGTCGCTTTGCTCCTGGTTGCAGAGCCACTGCGTAACGTTGGCCGGTTTACTATGGCCGATGTTCTTTCCTTCCGACTTAAGCAGAAGCCAGTTCGCGTGGCTGCGGCCTTTGGCACCTTATTTGTCTCCCTCTTCTATTTGATTGCCCAGATGGCCGGCGCTGGTGCCTTGGTCTCCGTGCTTCTTGATCTGCACAGCAAGGCAGCGCAGTCGATCGTGGTTGCCGTCGTGGGCGTTATCATGATCGTCTATGTTTTGATCGGCGGCATGAAAGGCACCACCTATGTCCAGATGATCAAGGCGGTGCTCCTTGTCGGTGGCGTGACCATCATGACGGTTCTGGTTTTTGTCATGGTAAAGGGTGGTTTCTCAAATCTCTTCGATCAGGCTGTTTCCACACACGCAGCTTCCGATTACTTGGCCAAGAAAGGTTACGACGCCTCTCAGATTCTGGAACCAGGACTGAAATATGGCGCTACTGCAACCTCCAAACTTGACTTCCTCTCATTGGGTATTGCGTTGGTCCTGGGAACCGCTGGCCTTCCGCATGTTTTGATGCGTTTTTACACGGTTCCTACCGCAACGGAGGCGCGCCGCTCAGTCACCTGGGCAATCGTCTTGATCGGCGCTTTCTACTTGATGACTCTGGTTCTCGGGTTCGGTGCAGCTGCTCTCGTTGGTCCTGACCGCATTATGTCCGCGCCGGGTACGGCTAACGCGGCAGCCCCACTCCTGGCTCTAGAACTCGCAGGTCCTGTCTTCATGGCCTTAATCTCTGCAGTTGCCTTTGCTACGGTTCTCGCCGTGGTAGCTGGCCTGGCTATCACAGCTTCTGCATCGGTGGCCCACGATATTTATGATGCGGTGCTTCGCAACGGACAGTCCACCGAGGAAGAGCAAGTGCGTGTTTCTCGCATCACTGTCATCGTTATTGGTGTCGCGGCTATCGCTCTGGGCATCCTGGCAATGCAGCAAAACGTGGCCTTCTTGGTCTCTCTTGCCTTTGCTATCGCTGCTTCGGCAAACTTGCCAACCATTCTGTACTCGCTGTACTGGAAGAAGTTCAACACCACAGGTGCCATTGCCTCGATCTACACGGGGCTCGGTGCAGCGCTGTTGCTGATTGTCTTCTCCCCAGCAGTATCGGGGTCGCCTACGTCGATGATCCCGGGTGTTGACTTTGCTTGGTTCCCGCTCACCAGCCCGGGTATCGTCTCGATCCCGCTGGCCTTCCTGGCTGGTTATATCGGAACTTTGGTGGGCAAGCCCGATAACTTTGATGACTTGCAGGCGGAGATGGAAGTTCGCTCTCTCACCGGCGTGGGCGTTGAAGCCCCAGTGGATCACTAGTCCCGAACCTAGTCGCGTCCCCGTAAACTAACGGATTTCCGTTTTAGACCTCCGTGGTGAGTCCTCACCAGAGCTTGCCGCGGTGTTCGGGGTATCTGGTGGTGTCCGGCGTTGAGTGATCAGCGTCGGACACTATTATTGTCCGCATGGATAGTGATTCGGGTGCGAGAGAGTATTGCGCGCCGTATCTACCACGGTGGAAGTATCTGCCTTTAGTTGTTTCCACGGCGGCTCTCGTGTCCCTTCCCCTCGTATCGGGGGAGGGACCTTCTGGTGATTCGGCTCTTGCCTCTCTAGGCCAGCCAAAGGCCTCAGCAGCAGGTATTCCCCGTGCTTCGCTGGTATTTGATACGGCGGAGCCATTGCAATCGCCGGGCGTTGATTGGCTGCGGGATCAAGTGACATATGTGAATGTGCGTACAGGCGAGCATCGTGGGACTGCGGCAGAAAGAACCGCACGTCCGGCGCTGAGCCTGAGCAAGCTGTAATATCGCCGACTATGTTTTTGAGCATGGATCGCGCAGAGAACGAATAAAAGCTGTGCGGATGATCCAAAAATCGGACGATGACATAGCGGACGAGCTTTTCGACGCCTATCCGGAATGCATAGATGCAACAGCCCGGAAATACGGCTTAGAGGCCACAAAAACTGTTGGGCGTTGGGGCTACTCATATACCTCAACGTATGATGTGGTTCATTTTATTGTGCAACTGCTAAGGGAGAATCCCGAGTCTAAGGTTCTTTCCGCCATGAGATCTGTTGCAAACAAAGCGAGCGACGGTACCGTGCAGGATTTTGGTACGTACACGCTCCCTGGGGTGAAAGGTACCAAACTTGGCTGGTCAAACGACGCTAAACTGCATTCCTCGGTGTCTTTTGGCTCTGATTTTGTTGTAGCGGCAGCTGTGGTGGGAACACAAAAAGACTTGACTGATCTGGTTCAACACCAATTCTTGGGAAAATAGCTAAGCGGCGACCTCGTACAAGGTCGCCGCTTCATGTCTTTCCTAGCGAGGGCTAAACATTTTGATCAAGTCCAGCGCAGCATTAATTTGCGCTTGACTTGGCGTAGGAATATTGGCAGGAAGTTGAGATGAGAGCTGCTGAAGATCGGGGAGGCCAGGTACTACAGGGGCCGGGTTTCCTGGAGATACAGGCGGTGCTGCCGGGGCTACGCCGGGGACCCACTGGCCCCAATCCGATGCGTACACGTTGTTGATGTCTACTCCAACCCCAGAGATTTTTCCTGCATACCCAGCTTTTTGGTGGATCGTAGTGCGTGGGTGGATCCGGCCATTGGAACCCCAATCATGCTGCCAGAAGAAAGAACCAAGGCGATCAGCAAGAGCCCAGTCGATGACGTTGTAGTTGCCATAGATGCCGAGGCTATATCCAGCAGCGTTAAGGGCTGTACCAAAAGCCTGCAAATATGGGCGGATCTGATGGTCGTATTGGGCGCGCGTTGGGTTATCGTCAATAGCCACATAGATGGGGCGTCCTTTAGGGCCGCCTGCAGCGATGTGGAGCGCAATAGCTTGTGGGGCGTGGACTACTGCACCGGCGGCTCCTTGCTTCCAGTCCGCAGTGGCATCCTTACCAAATTGATAAACGGACGCAGTGGCGAGTCCTAAATCAGCATTTGCCTTGGTCTCTGCAAGCGTGACCGGCTTGCCGAGCATCCAACCTTCGGTACCGGGACGACGTTGAGAGACGTATCGAACAGCTCCAATATGGCCTGCCGCTTTGATGTCGTGTGCACGGGGAACTCCGGCAGCAAAATCGATGACGGTACCCACGATTGGGCCGGGTGTAGCAGAGGCGGTAGGCGCTACGGCCAGTGCAGCAGCGCCACTCATGAGTGCAGCGGATGCCTTGAGGAACCTACGTCTGGAAATAGGAGTATCAAAATTGGGCATGCTAAATGACTTTCCTGTCTTTAAAACAGCGCGCAAGTGCTGGGGTCGATTGGAGAGATGCAGGCGGCAGCAAAACTCGGACACATGATACAAGTGAGGCTTTTGGGTGTGTTTAAACCTCATGAGGTGAATTTTGATGCTACAGGCAATAGTTTTAACTACAGTAACACCTTAGGCGATGAAGGACGAGGGGTTTTATAAATCGAGGTAGCTTTTCTCCGCTAGAAGTGGGCCCTAGCTAGGGCCGTGAGGCATCCGGGCCCTGTTGCTCTGACTCCATATAAGCTTTTGCTGGCTTAAGGTGACTCGCAAGCAGAGGAAAGAGAAGAACCGTAATAGAGCCGGCAGCTACCATGATCGATGCATTCTCATGACTCAAAATGTGGGAAGCCGTGGCGACTTCCGTAACTGCCACGATGATTGGTAGGGCAGTTGCTGCAAACAAACTCAGCTGCAATTTTTCTCTCCAGTCTTTAAGTCCTGAGCCAGTACTAAAGAACATCTCCCGGAGGAAGACTGGAAGGCCGCGCGTGATGTAGATGAGCGGGATAAGAACCAGGAGGAACCAGGGTTTTTCTGCTACCGCCGCAGGGTTGATGGACATACCCGAGCAAATGAAAAATACGGGTATAAGCAGGCTATAGCCAACAACATCTAGGCGCTGTTCTAACGCTGTTCGATACTTTTGGGGGACCATTTGTCGCAGGATAAACCCTGCTGCAAAGGCCCCAAGCACCACATCTAATTCAAAAACTGCTGCAACAGCCATCAGGATGGCCAGCATTAACAAGATGAGACGAAGGACTGTCTGGTTGGTTGACCCAGCTCCATCAACCATTGCCCGTCCCATCCACGGGAGAAATAATTTAACGGTCTTGGGGAGAATCCCTACCACTATGGCTACGAGGAAGAACGCAAACAAGACAGCGGCGGTCATCCAGGTTGAGCGAGCGGATAGCAATAAAGCCATAGCCAGAATAGGCGCAATCTCTCCGATCGCTCCGTGGATCATAAGGGAGGATCCCACAGGAGTGTTAAGCAGGTTCTGTTGCTTCATAATCGGTAGCAGCGTCCCGATCGCTGTGGAGGTAACTGCGATGGCAAGCACGATTGCTGTGGAAGAGTTATCAAAGCCCAAGATGGCAAAAGCTCCGAGAAAGCTCAACACCGCACAAATAATCCACGTGGAAAGGCCGGAGCGTCCTTCCTTTCCTCGGAGCGTTTCCGGATCAATCTCATAGCCGGCAAGAAGGAAGAGCATGCCTAGGCCGATTTCTTTGATTAATCCAACGCCTCCGGCTTCAGATGCTAGCCCCAGCACGTGGGGGCCGATGAGACATCCGAAGGCAATAAGAAGCACGACGGCGGGGATACGTTTTCCAGTGGCATAGGAAATCAGCGGGGCTACCAGTGCGGCTGCCATGATCCATACGAAGGACACAAGTGTGTCGGTCTGGTTTACTTCAGACACCAAAATAATCTCCGCAGAAGACGCGGAAGAAGCGTACAACATGAGGTAAATGGTAGAGCCACCTTGCCCAAAAGACTATTGTCTGGACAAGGTGGCTCTATACCGGGCTACTACCTCACCTACACATCTTATTGTGGAAGGTTGCTAATAGCATAATTGGCCTGCTCAGGGGTAAATTTTTCTCCGTATTCGGAGACTAATTGGTCGTAAATTGCATCAGAAGACATCGCCATAGAATCTTGATATTTTTTGCTGACTCCAGCGCGTTTTTGTTCCAATCGACTTTGATCGTGTCAATTGCATACTGCGCGGCTTCCGCGCTGAACTTTTCCCCGTACTCAGATGTTAACTGATCATAAATACCGGCCTTAGACATATGCATGAGTTTTGAATATTGTTCGGCGCTGCGCAATGCATTTTTGAATTCACGAGGGACGCTGGGAGTAGTTGCAGCGTTGGCGGGCGAAGGAGTAATTGCGGCCTTGGTTTCCTGTGGAGCCGCAGCGATGTTTTTTATGGCTTGCTGCTGAGTTGTGGGGGATACCGCAGAGATATCGGTGCTATCGCCGTCGCCCAGCATGGAAGCAATTTGAAGAACGAGAAGACAGCCTCCCACGATGGCGCCCCACTTAAAGCACCCGCCTTTCTTTTTTGCGGGGAGTTGTTGAGGGTACGGGTTATGCGTTGGCTGAGGGGTGGGCTCGGGCATCATTGCTCCTTTGAATATGAACTATGAGGGAATACATCAGACTATGAGGGGCGACAAGCACCGCAAGCACAGTATCCGCGGAAGGTATAGGTCGCGGTTTCCGCAAGATTCTGGACTGCGGTGCTTATCTGATATAGAAGATATGAAGCCCCCGTGACATTGGCTGCGCGACTTACGATGGATTGTTCGAAAAAAAGAAAAATATATGGCCTGTACCAGCTCAAATGGTAATTTTTTAGCTGAAATGTGTTGGGGTTTTAGACGTAATTTTTTGGGGTGATGGGAACAAAAAGATTGGTAGCTATCCCTGATATAAAAGGACAGCTACCAATCTTGGGTTATGGATACTTGCTAAGTACTTAATCTATTACTTTCTGGATCTTGGGTTTTCCGCAGGAAGGTGGCCCATAAAAGGAACGCTGACGTTGCTAGCCCAGTGACTAAACCCCACCAGATTCCATGGGGGCCGAGATCAAACCCATAGGCAAAGGCTAAAGCAGCGGGAAGTCCTACAACCCAATAGCCCAAGAGTGAGGCCTTGAGCCCTGTTGACGTGTCATTGATACCGCGCAAAGCACCGATAGCCAGGTTTTGTCCAGTATCTACAAACTCCATGAGCGCGCCGATCATCAGCAAAGACACGGCGAGCGCCAGCGCCTCGGGGGTCGCATCACGCATGAATGGCCGGAGTACTAGTTCGGGAGTGAAAAGGAAGAAAATCGCAGCCACAGAAACCACGACCATCATGATGGTTAGCGCTTGTAGTCCGATACGGCGGGAGAGTGGGATGTCGTGAAGCCCGTATGCACGGCTGACTAATATTGAGCTTCCGTGGGAAAAACCGATTCCGATTTGGAAAACGATGAACGTAACTTGATACACAACATTGTGAGCCGCAAGAGCATCTGCGCCGAAAGACCCCATGATGAGGGCTAAGACCGAGAACATGCCGGCTTCCGCGCCATACGTGGCTGAGACCGGAGCACCTAAACGCAGTTGAGTACGCAGCTGCGGAAGGAGTTGGGAACGGAAGGCGGTTGCGTCGCGACGCCAAAAGTCGATGGCATGGAACTCGTTAATTTCAGGATTTCTGTTGATTAAAACAAAATAGGCCGCAGCAGATGCACAGTGCACGAGCGTTGTGGATAACCCAATACCTACGAGACCAAGCTCTGGGAAAGGCCCATACCCAAAGGCAAAAACGAAGTTTAGCAAGGCGTTGACAACTACCATTGCGAGAGTAATTCCCAGTAGCGATTGTGGTTTGCCTAGGCCTACACAAAATTGCCTTGACACTTGGAACCACAAGCACGGAATAAGCCCAGGGGCTAAGGCCCACATCATGGGGATAGCGGCGTCGGTAACTTCTGACGGCTGGCCAAAGAGCGGTAGCGCGTAGCTAATCAGAACCAGAAGAATTGCACCGATGATGCCACTTGCCGTTGCCAAGAACAGCCCTGTACGTGTGAGGTTGCGGATGTCTTGCTGCAATTCACTGCTGGGGTTTTGCTCATATTGTGCATGAACTTGCGCGATACGGTTTCCCAGGGGAGTGAGAAGCCCGACTGCCATCGTGCGAATTTGGTTAAACCAGATCACGGCCAGGCCGCCACCTGCTAGTGCTGCAACACTGAGGTAGCCCATCACGATGGTATCTGTGGCGGATAACGCAATGTTGGCCAGTTGGGTTCCCGCTAACGGGAGTGAAAGCCGGAGAAGCTGTCTGTGTAAAGAGCTGAGATCTTGTGAACCAGAGCTAATTAGACGCACGTTTTTTCCTTTGACCAAGAGATACGGGTGAGTTTGAGAGGAGTGGGAGTTCTACCCTCACGCAACGTCGTTATATGCTTCCAGATTTGTTCCTCAAGGTCGGAATCGAGCAGGTTATGCGATCGCATCCACGAGTCATTGAAAACAGTATCCAAGTATTTTTCGCCGCCATCGCAGACCATAGTTACTGATGTGGAGCCAGCAGGCAATGTAGGAAGCAACTCTAGTGCGGCAACAACGGCACCACCGGCAGATCCTCCGAGTAAGAGTCCAGTGTGTTTTGCTATTGTCCGGCAAGCTGCAAAGGCAGCGATATCAGAGACCTTTGCTCCCAGATCGAGTAGATCATAGCGCACTGCAGTTCCGATAACGGCTCCCTCGGGAGTACCGGTGCCTGATTGTCGATAATCATGCGCCGGGCCACCAAAGGCGATAGAGCCTTCAGGTTCTACTCCTATTGTGTGTGGTCGATAGCCCAGCTCATTAAGGCGTTCCGTAACACCGAAGAGACTTCCACCTGTGCCTACGGCACTAATCAGGTGAGACGGGCAATGCCCCAATGTTTCTATGATTTCGTCTGCGGCTGGGTAGTAGCCTTTGGAGTTGGCCTCGTTATCGTGCTGCTTCATAAATACCCATCCGGGTTGTTGTCCCAGTTCTTCGGCATAATCCTCGCGAGCCGAGGTGGCAAGCGCATCATCACCTTCTGCAGCCACATATTCGAGCTTGGTATCCATTGCACTCATGGCATTGAGTTTGTCTTTGCAGGAGTGATTATCCACGACAGCCACAAATTCATAACCGCGCTCGACCGCAAGGATAGCCAGGCCTTGTCCAGTGTTTCCTGAGGTTGATTCTACGATCGTACCTCCAGCCTGGAGTCTGCCGTCAGCCTCTGCTGCGTCAATCATGGACTCGGCCATGCGAATTTTTGCGCTTCCTGATGGGTTAAACTGCTCGAGTTTGAGCAGCACTCGGCTTCCTGAAGGCGTGGCTACGAGCTCGAATAGCGGGGTATTTCCGATGAGCTGTGATACGCGGGTAACAACGGTGTTGGTCATGAAAAATCCTCAGTGAAGTGATGGTGTGGGGTGGTGGAAAAGACAAACTTTTTGGGAGGCTCTTTGCCATGAAACGAGGACTCGTTGGAATCCATTTGATAGCCCGCAGTATCGGGATAAACCAGGATATCGCCGGGTTGGGGGCGATCTGGGAAACGGATAAATCTTCTGCTCAGATAATCGCTATCCAAACAAGTAGACCCTGCTACAGCGGAATCAGTGGGATTACCTTGGCTTAGGATCTTGCCTGCGCGGATGAGGTATGGGTCCGGGTAATACTCTGAGTCAAACCACTGCTCAGACAAGCTAAGACTGGTGCCTTCTACAACGGTTACGTTTCCTTCAGTATTAGGGAGTTCGTGGCATGAAAGCACTGGAAAATAGCTTGCTCCGGCTGCTTGGCACAAGCTTCTCCCCGGCTCAGCCAATATCGTGATTCCATGAGAAATCGCCTTATCTTTCAGGCTCGTTGTTCCTTGAGTCAAGATGTAGCGGAGTGCTTCTGCGCCTGCGCAATTTGCGGCAAACGGATATTGATCGCCAGGAACTCTGCCGGTGACAAACATAGAAGGCGTAAGTTGCTCGGTCACGGCGTTCCATAACTCCGGAGAAATACTCGACGTGGGAAAACCACCACCGATAGATACGATGGAGGCCGAAGACCATTCTCGGAGTTTTAGCACAGCATCTGTCGCCTTATGGGCCATCCGGATGCGCTCGTCTAGGTCATAGCCATTGCAATGAAAACTCACACCAGCGATGTCTAATGGAAGATCTTGATAGCGACCAGACTCCAACGTCTGTGCCACGGCGTAACTTTGTTCGAGGCTCATGCCAAAGCGCGTATGTACACCATCCGAGCTAAGACGGAGCAGTATCCTGAGACTTTTTGTTGGCTTTATGTTGTAGATGGTCCCGGCTATAACGTCAATATCTTCGGGGCGGGAGATCGTGATAAGAGAGCCGTGATAAGAAGCCAGCCGGATGAGTTCAGCGGTAGGGGTAGGACCCGTAACCACGAGTTGTTCTCCAGGCAGTCCTGCGCATAGTGCAGCACGTAGTTCATCGGTGCTGGCAACGTCGATTCCAGCGTTGTTCCCCTGCGCGTATAAATCGGCGAGGTTCCGCGCAAAGCATCCAGCTTTGTTGGACTTCTTGCCAAATCGCAGCCCAAAGGTGATTCCCGTATCTGCGGCGGTATCAAGCCAGAGTCTCGCTGTATCCGTGAAATTTTGCGGATACAGAACGTGGAAGGGACCGCGGGCGGCATGGGCGATGCTTTCCAATGTTGATGAGTGTGCTAATTCTTCCTGCCAATGTGGGATTGGCATACGGCACAGGGGGGCAGCTACCACAGATCCACCTCCACTCCGAGGTTTTGTTCTATGGCTGCGGCTGCAAAGACAGAACCTACTGCGATGTCTGTAAGGACAAGGCCGCTGTTGTAACAGAAAGTAATGCCTGACGACGCCCGCAAGGGGGTTTGTGCCGCCAAAAGCGCGGGGAGCTCTGCAGTTACTTCCGGCATAATGCCCTGAGCATCTGCAAAATCTGTTCCGGTGAGATACATCTGCTGCTTACTTGTAGTGACAACCCGCTCTGCTTGATGGCATACGCTGGCATCGATGCCGTAGCCCACAACCACAACGGTGGCATTTTCTTTGAGATCATGTGCAGTAACCACAGCTGAGGTATCGGGCCCGGCTGCCCCAATAATAAGGTCACATTCGCATGCTATTGGTGCAGGATCGCGGACCAGATCAATGACGATCTCCCTTCCCAATCTTGCCGCTGTCTTGAGCGCAAGATCCTTTGCCTTTTCCAAACCTTCTGGGTGATTTCCAGAGAGTATGAGCCGGGACAATGCGGGAAATTCCGTGATAAGGAAGGGCGCAGCTTGCTGCCCTTGGACTCCTGAGCCGATAACTAGTGCGGTCGTGGGATTGCAACCGACTGCTTGCGCCAAAATTGCAGATACAGCAGGAGTTCTTAACGCGCCGATAGGAGCACCATCCATCATGGCGATAGGCGCACCAGTGGTGTCGTCATAAAGCGTGAGGGTGGTTGCGTACGATTTTTCGCGGTGTCCCTCTGCGTTGTGTGGCCCCCAGTGGGTAAAAGATGTTTTAAATCCCACAGTGGACAATGCTGAGCTGCGGCCTAGCATTGAATAGTTCACGCTTGTGGGAACTTTGACCGTGATCTTTTCGGGGCATTCGGCGGCTCCATGCCCCAGCTCTGTGAGAGCAGTGCGTACGGCGTTGAGAACTGATTGGGGAGCGACTGCAACATGAGAGAGGTCCGCGTTGCGGAGTATACGGAGTGAGCTGATCATAGGACCTGCCCATCGATGCAACGGATCTGTTGCCCATAGCCTGGTTCCGCTAATTCAGAGCTCAAGCGCTGGGTATCCTGTTCCATCATATTAATACGGAGCATCCAACGATCAGTGCCGTTGTAGTCTGCAGTGAAGGGAACACGACCATGCACGCAGGTGTCATTATTAATAATCACTATTTGTCCTGGTGCGATGGGCACTGAATACGTTACTGAATCGAGTGCTGCGGCGAGTTTTTCATAGGCTCGCCACCAACGCTGTGACCCAGTTGAGTGATCCGTGTAAGAGGGATCAAAGCGCAATCCTAAGCCATGCTCGCGCTCCCAGACGGCGGTCATGGATTCCGGGGCGGAGTTTTCAAAATCAGAGTAAGAATCATCGGGCAGAATCACCGCGCCGGGAGTCATGAGGACCTTACGAGAATCCGAATCTAGATGTTTCCATGCTTGATCGAGAGGGGCTAAAGTTGTCCCAACTTTTTTGGGATTACGGAGTCCAAACAATGCAAAGTGGGTAGAACGCCGGGGATGGAAAGCATCTTCGGTGTGCAGCGTGAGGGGAGTGCTACTGCTCGCGCCCACCTGTTGTGCTTCTTGTCCTTTGGTTGGCACGAGATCTGTGATGAGCCGGCCTTCTTGTTGGCCGAGCCATCCGAAGGGGCGTCCCACGACGGATGTCACTATGGCAAGCATGAATCGCCACGTGCGGACCTTGCCACGGCATTCTTTCCATGAAGCAGGGGTGGGCCCGTTGACTGCGGGGAAGGGGAGCCCAGCGATGAGGGTAGCGTGTTGACGCGGATCGGGGCAGATGACGTCTCGGAGATCGGCGAGTTCACCCTCGAGAAGTGCATCGATAGCGGCGGCAGATTCGGGATCATTAACTGATGAGACTGCTGCGAGCTCGTCAGCGGATTTAATTAATCGGTGCGATAGTGCTTCATCCATAAAGATTTTTTGCATGGAGGTGAGGCTAACCTTTTTAGAGCTATGCGTAAAGTCTTAAATGAGATTTATTTCCAACTTTGCTGGTGAGACGGGTAGATTTAGGACAGCCTTGCCAGGTCATTCTGAACATGGGAAGATGATTTCCGGTTCTTTTAAGTCAAATTAAAAATACTTGTCGTAATTTCGAAATAATCAGGGTGGAAAATGAGCAACCTTTCTCGTCGCCAGTTTTTAACCAGCGTTGCGGCGCTCGGTCTCGGTACCTTTGCTGTAGCAAGCTGCACCTCGGGCAACACCTCAGGCAATGGCTCGTCCGAGAAGACTTCGGAGGCCTCAGGAAAGGTCCTTAAGGTTGGCGCACTGGGTAAGGCTGCAAGCGCACAGCGTGACCCCTATAAACTGCTGCCAAATGATTCTGACATGCTCATTTGCTCCCTTATCTGGGAGGCTCTAACCGTCCCTGGTGAAGACAAAATTGTTGCCCCGCGTCTGATGAAGCAGTGGAAACAGCTCAATCCGATGGAGTGGGAGTTCACTATCGCTGATGGCGCAAAATTCCATGATGGTTCAGAGGTCACCCCTAAGGACGTGGTGTGGTCGCTGACTAAGATGCTTTCAGATGAGGCCAACGGCTTTAGGCTCCCCGTGGATCCCAAGTCCATCGTTGCTTCTGGCGAGCGCACCGTGCAGATGAAGACGGCGACCCCTAACAGTCAACTGCCTATGCTTGCGCGTTTGATGACCTTTGTGATGAAGGAGGGGTCCTCACCAGAAAAGCCTGTAGGATCAGGGCCATTTAAGCTGATGAGCTGGGATAACGGCTCTGCAAAGCTGCAGCGTTTCGACGACTACCATGGCACGGTTGCCGGCTTTGAGGAAGTCCACGTGGTTCCTTTTGAAGACACCACAGCGATGACTAATGCATTGCTTGCTGGGCAAATTGATCTTGCTCAAGCCGTAGGGCCTATTGCAGCACGGTCTGCGGAAAACAACGCAAATGTGCAGATTATTAAGCGCTCCCATGACTCCGTAATCCCACTGATTATGCGCACCTCTGACGGTCCCTTTGCTGATCCGAAAGTCCGTGAAGCGCTGCGGTTGGGTGTTGACCGTGAGCAGGTAGTACAGCGAGCATTATCGGGATACGGCACTGTTGCGTATGACATTCTGGGTACCGGTGACCCTAATATTGATTCTTCCCTGATGCGCCACCGTGACGTAGAAAAAGCAAAGCAACTGCTAGCTCAAGCCCACTTTGATACCTCTAAAACATATGATCTTTTTGTTACTCCAGAGGCGCCTGGTCAAGTTGAAGCTATGAAAGTTATTGCTGAACAACTGGGTGAGATAGGCGTGCAGATTAAAGTGGTGCAGCAGGAATCTGGCCAATTTTATGACAACACCTGGACTAAAGCGGACCTATACTGCGGCTACTGGGGAACCAATGATTCAGTGCTCTTCTTCGCTGGAAAAGTGCTCAACGGTGCAGCTAAATCAAACGAGTCCAACTTCCATGATGCTGAGTTCGATGCGGTTTATGCTGAATTGCTGGCGTCTACCGATCAATCAAAGATTGATCAGCTCAGCAAAAAACTCCAAAAGATTGAATTCGAGCGTGGTGGTTACCTGGTATGGGGAGCCTCAGACGGCGTGGATATTGCGGCCAAGGGCCTATCCGGTTTGCCTAAAGCTCCCGGCTATGGACGTGTTCTCCTAGAAACCGTAAAGAAGGCTTAAAGCGTGCCAAAAGCAGTTTCCCGTGCTTGTGACTGGCTTTTCCCACGGCTCGCTATTCGCGCGGGTGCATTGCTCGTGGTTTTAGGTCTTGTCTTTTTTGCTATCGATCAACTTCCAGGTAATGCGGCTGCTGCCCTCCTGGGCGCAAACCGTACTCCTGAGGCTATCGCTAGCCTTGAGCAAAGTCTGGGGCTGGATCGGCCCCCCGCGACAAGATTTTTGTACTGGCTAGGGCATGCCCTGACTGGTGATTTCGGGGTATCCGTTCATGGCAGACCTATTGTTGAGCTCTTGGCCACGGCTTTGCCGGTAACCATAACCACAACGGGAATTGCTTTTATCCTCACCGCGGTCTTATCGATTCTCACTTCTATCTGGTGGGTTCAGAGGTCACCGCGGTCGGGGATGTCTCGCACACTAGAGTGGGCGTCGACAAGCATCATTGCGCTCCCAGAATTTGTGATCGGTGTCTTTTTGGTGGCAGTGTTTGCGCTAGGGCTGGGCGTGCTGCCGGCCGTGACGATTATCGACGGCGGTCTACCCAGCTCGACGACCATGTACATATTACCCGTGCTAGCACTTGTAATACCCCAGGTAGCATGGAATTCCAGAGTGTTACGCGCAGCGCTTATCGACGCCACCGCCACTCGACCCGTACAAAGTGCCATGCTTGCTGGTGTCACGGGCACAAGCCTGTTACGACGGCACGTATTACCGCTGGCAATCCCTAGTTTTGCTACCTCAATGGCAACATCGGCGGGCGTTTTAATTGCTGGCACAGTCTCAGTAGAGGCACTCTTTAATCATCCGGGTGTGGGATTACTCGTTGCCACTGCAGTTTCTCAGCGCGATGTTTCTGTGCTTCTTGCAGTCCTTGCGGCTACTGGTGCGCTTATTCTCCTCCTACTGACGATGGCGGATATTCTCAAAATCGTGTGCACCCCGAAAGTGAATGTATGACACGAAAAATATTTGCGCTGCTTGTATTAGCTATATCTATATGTGGGCCGTTGGTTGCCCAGCTTTTTCAGCTTCCCACTCCAAATGCGGCGGCGGGACTGCCTTTTGATACAGCAGGAAACGGCGCATTGCTGGGTACTGATCATCTAGGACGTAGCGTAGTTAGCGCTGTATTACACGGAGGGCAAGCGCTTATCCTCACGGCCTTGGCAGCGGGCACGTTAACCACTGTGGTGGGAGCCATCGTGGGATGTTTTGGCGTCTTAAGGCCAAAAATGGGATTTGTTGTAGAGACCTGCGCCGACGCTACGATACTCGTTCCGGCCGTTATAGTATTGCTCCTTGTTTCTGTGCTCTATCCGAATTCTGGCCTCTGGCTTTTAGTGGTAGTAGCCGTGGCAGTTGGCTCACCTTACGCCGCGCGAGTGATCGCTGCTGCGGCGTACCCGGTAGCTCATTCTGGTTATGTCCAAGCTGCGCGTAATGCGGGGGCTTCCGATATCTCCGTGATTATGCGCGACATCCTCCCCAACATATCTACAGTTTTGCGTTCAGTATGGGGGCTGAGAGTTGTGGAGGCGTTGCACTTATTGGCTGTAGCAAGTTTCCTTGGCGTTGGCGCCAAGCTGGGCGAGTTTGCATGGTCCGCGATGGTGCGTGACAATGCCGGGGGCATCACGCTCAATCCCCTTGCCGTACTGGCCCCGGCGGCAATGCTTGCAGTGGCGTCTATCGCGGTTATGGCTTTAATAAAGCAGAAGGAGGCCCGGTGACAATGAAAACAAGCGGTCCTCTTATCCAAGCAGACATTAAGGTGACGCTGGGCGCTATCGAGCTCGTTCCTGCCACTGTGGTACAGGCTCAAGCTGGCAGCATCACAGCACTCATTGGCCCTAGCGGATGTGGAAAGACCACTCTCTTGCTTGCTTTGATCGGTGAAGTGCCAGCCGGATCTACGGTGACTGGAAAGCTTTCTGTATGCGGAGTCGATCCCATAAGCCTAAGGGCTGCTGAACTTGCGCGCTTTCGCCGTGAACAAGTTGCCTTTGTCGGACAAGACCCAGGTGCAGAGCTTCCGCCACTTATGACGGTCCATACGATGCTTACCGAGCTGGCCCCCACAGCGGATGTACCAGGGCTTCTGCACAGCGTGGGCTTGACCGTGGATACTGCCGCAAAGCGCCTGCATCAGCTTTCCGGCGGACAACAGCGGCGGGTAGCCTTAGCCCGCGCCCTCTCTAGGAACCCCCGCGTCATCGCGCTAGATGAGCCTTTTGCCGGCCTCGATCCGGTGACAGCCAAGACCATCGCGTCCCTCCTACGCAGCGTGGCAGACTCAGGGGTTGCCATCATTATTACAGGTCACAGACTTGGGGTTTTCCCAGATCTGTTGGATGCCCATGTTTGTGTCGGTGACACGGACGCCGACAATGCTGAACTGGCGGCGGATCAGGGACGGAAACCGCAGGCGACTTTGGGAACCCAAGGCGCTGCGGCAGATAATGAGCCGTTAGGGGAGGAAACGGCGTTATGCATGCAGGCATCTGGCCTGAGTTACGCAACGGACGAGGGGACTCCTCTTTTTTCAGATCTATCCTTTGCCGTTGTTCCTGGGCGCATCCTGGCGATTATGGGGGCCTCTGGCAGCGGAAAATCTACGCTGTTGAGATGTCTGGCAGGAAGTAACCTTCAAGGCGTAGGGGTAGTGGAATGCCATGGTGCACGTCGTGAGGCTTCTATGCCATGGCCGCGAACGCATGCGAAAAAATTACAAATAATTCCTCAAGACCCGGCATCCACTCTTAATCCCAAAATGCGAGTCATTGACGCTGTCGCCCGTGCTGTGCGTGACGCACATACGCAGAAGAGAAGGCTAAAGAAGATCGGGAAACGGCGGACGATCGGACGCCAAGAGGCTGTGCGACAGGCATTAGAGCTACTGGAACGCGTAGGTATATCCAAGGAACTTGCTTACCGGTTGCCTTCGGGGCTTTCTGGCGGGCAACGACAACGGGTTGCGATTGCCCGCGCCCTAGCCACGCAACCGATAGTTCTCCTATGTGACGAGATAACCTCTGCTCTTGATCCAGAATCTGCGGCGCGTGTGATGGCGGTGCTCCATGACTTGTGTCGCAGCGGGATCGGAGTCATTTTTGTTACCCACGATCAAGAACTCGTAGAAGAACATTGTGAAGAAAACAGCAGAGTTTTCCTCTGATGGTTGCTTTATTGTCGTTTTTGAGAACTGCTAGAGAGCAGCGGCCCAAAAAATGGGTGGGGATTTCTAGCGTTTTTAATTTAAGGGGGGGCGGGGTGGGGCGCCGCAGCCTGCATTTCCATAGACAAAAGGGGATTTTGAGGCATGATGTGAGGACTTTGTCTATGGAAAAGCAGGCTTGAGGGAGAGAAAGCGGCCGTGTTTTTGTTGTGAGTACTGCGAAGGGGAGTGCCGCAAGGCTGTATGCAATGACACGAGAGGCCCCCCAACCTTGGCCTCTCTTTTATCTATTGTTTCTTGAGCTTGTAGTCAAGTGTAAGCTTTGCAGTTTCGTATTCGCCGGTTTAGGCACTGATAGTGATGCAGTAGTTATAGTTCTTTGTCTTATGCGCAAGGCGGCAATCAAGCACATAAATTGAGGCCAACGCGAAAAACATGTAATAACAGCCGGGTATAACCACCATTGTGACCCACCTTGCTCAACGGGACGATTTCAATTTCCAGAATCTAGTTTCACCGGCTCATATGACTTTCATTTCAGTATCCCTCACCAAAGAACAGTCCACATTGATACTAGTAGAGGCTGATTTTAGGCTAGGAGGACTTCATTCCATGCTTACGCGGTGTGTAAATACAATGATTTAGGCTGCAGAAAAGTAGTCCGAATTCGGTGCTGGCGACCTGGGTTTTGTGGCTTATCTTTGACGGAGAGCCATGCAAACCCACAGGAAACGAGAGACAACCACAGGAAAAATAAGAAAAACCCCGATAACCTGCAAAAACGCTAGTTAACGGGGAGAGAAAAGTGCCCCAGAGAGGAATCGAACCTCCGACACCGGCTTTAGGAGAGCCGTGCTCTATCCACTGAGCTACTAGGGCGCAAGGCATCCGCTCACTTATGAGCTAAGAGCCTCCGGGAAAAGGATACCGCACATGACTGGGAAGTTAAGAATTGGCTGGTGCGGGGAAGCGAAAAGCTTCCCGTAATCGCACTTTGCCCTCTATGCTGGAAACAGTTGCTCGTTGAGAGAATCAAAGTGTGGAGGAAAACATGGCTGACAAACACCCTATTTTTCACGACGTTGAGCGTCGTCCCGTTATCGCGACTGTGGTTGAGGAGAACGGAACTGCTGTTCTTGCTCTAGATGAGGCCGCAGAGGACGGAAGCAGCCGCCGGATTTTAACGCTTAATAAATTTGATGCTAAGCAGCTTTCTGCAGTGTGCGATCGCTATCTGCACCAGCAGAATTCCATAGATTATGCCAACGTGAACACTCTTCTCACAGAGGTTGATCGCGCTGCTTTGTACGATGATGAGGATGACGAATAAACAACTGTGCGCACGATACTTGTTATAGGAATAGGTGCAGGTAGCCCCGAGTTCTTGACCCTACAAGCAATCTCGGGGCTGCGTCGTGCTCAAGCAGTGGTGGCGCTGGACAAAGGGGAGACCAAATCGGACCTACTGGCTCTGCGCCAGGGGATCGTGGATACACACGCGCCAGGGACACCAATTGTGGCAGTGACTGACCCGGAACGGGACAGAGCTCCCAAGGACTATGACGCAGAAGTGCTGCGTTGGCACAAAGAACGCGCGAACCTGCTTGCAGAAGCGATCCGGGGGGCCTCCTCAGAAGACGGAACCGTGGCCTTTCTTGTATGGGGAGACCCCTCACTCTACGACTCTACGCTGCGGATCATCGATCATATGAGGGAGTTAGAGGGGCTTGAGTGCGCTGTAGAAGTGATCCCGGGGATCACGGCGGTGCAGGTTCTCACTGCGGCGCATGGAATTTTACTTAATCGCATCGGTGAGGCCATTCATATAACCACGGGACGTAATCTTGCCTCTACGTCGGAAAAGGATCGTCGTAATTGCGTGGTCATGCTTGACGGAAACTCCGCATGGATGGACGTTGCCACTGAGCACACCTACATGTGGTGGGGAGCCTTCCTGGGTACTCCGCAGCAGATCATTCGGGAAGGATATGTCAAAGAGATCGGCGCGCAGGTTGCCGAGTTGAAGCAAACGCTGCGCGCCGAACACGGGTGGATTATGGATACCTATCTGCTCCGTGAAATGACGGATTAAGCGGTGAGTTCCTCTAGCTTGCGACGAACATCGGAAGCTGGAGGATTGGTCGCGGTGCTTCCATCTGAGTACTTGACGGTGGGGACGATGCGGTTGCCGTTATTAACGGATTTGACCCACTCAGAGGCCTGATCATCGGCCTCTACATCCACAAGCACGAACGGAGTATTGGTGCGATTAAGGGCACTGATGAGCCGCTGGCAGAAGGGGCACCAGTCGGCAGCGTAGACAGTTACGTGTTGTTCTTTCATTCCACCATCATGGCTGGTTTAGGCAGTGCGTCGCAAACTTTGGAATTTGTAGCGCAGTGGTTGTGAGGAGGCCGAGTCCTGGTATTCTCGGTGCAGTTTTCCGCTTATCGACGCCATCCACTCAGTTTCCGATACGATCTCAAACTCGGAGCCAAGCGCAGGAGCGGAAACCGCGGATTCGCCGAGGACGTCGAGAAGCTCAACGTCCACGATAGTGCGCACTACCTCCTTAACCTTTGGTAGCGTCGCATCATAAATTTGTCCGCCTCCCATGATCCACGCGCCTGTTACATCGGGTAACGTGCTCACCACGCAAGCACCGGTACTCCACGGGCCGGCTGCTGAGCGGGACAGCACATAGTTTTGGCGCCCAGGAAGAGGCCGAAAAGTTGGGGGCAGCGATTCCCACGTCTTGCGTCCCATGATCACTGGGCAGCCCAGAGTGGTCTTTTTAAAGTGGGCGAGATCCTCGGGCAGATGCCAGGGCATATCGCTTCCATTGCCAATGACCCCGTCGCGGGATTGTGCCCAAATTGCCCGCAACATTAGACCGCGACCTCAGCGCGAATTGCTGGATGCGGGTCATAGCCGATGACCTGGAAGTCTGCAAAGTCATAGGAGAATAGGTCCTTTGCCTTGGCTAGCTCTAACTGTGGGTAGGGGCGAGGCTCCCGGGAGAGCTGAATTTCCACTTGTTCGCGGTGGTTATCGTAGATATGGCAATCCCCACCGGTCCAGATGAACTCACCGACCTCCAGGCCTGCCTGCTGAGCAAACATATGCGTGAGCGCTGAGTAGGAGGCGATGTTGAATGGTACCCCTAGGAACATGTCAGCGCTGCGCTGATACAGCTGGCAACTAAGTTTTCCATCTGCAACGTAGAGCTGGAACAAGAGATGGCAGGGAGGAAGCGCCATATTGTCTAACTCGGCAACGTTCCATGCTGAAACAATGTTGCGACGAGAGTCTGGATTGTTTTTAAGCATGTCTAAAGCGCCGCTAATCTGATCGACGTGGGCGCCATGGGGCGTAGGCCAGCTGCGCCACTGCACGCCATAGATCGGTCCTAGCTCACCGTCTTCGGATGCCCATTCATCCCAAATATGGATGTTATTGTCCTGCAACCATGTGATGTTTGATGAGCCCTGCAGGAACCACAAGAGTTCACCCACAACGCCCCTCCAATAAACCTTCTTTGTAGTGATCAGAGGGAAAGACTCACTCAAATCAAAGCGCATTTGCTGCGCAAAAAGGCTCGTGGTTCCGGTGCCGGTGCGGTCGTCCTTGTGAGATCCTTCGGAAAGAATTTTGCGCAGGAGGTCCTCGTAGGGTGTGGAGATCATGATGCCTGATCCTAGTCCACTTACAGTTATTATGGGACCTCCCAGGAGCAAGCATAGGAAAACCCACTCGAAAATAATCCGAGTGGGGAGCTAAAACGGGAACTAAAGAGAATTAGTACGAGCCGTTTTCCTCGCGGAAGGCGGCCACCATGGAAAGGATATCGTCGGCAAGCTCGGGACGGCAGACAAGAAGATCCGGAAGATAGGTGTCTTTGTTGTTATAAGTCAGCGGGGAGCCATCGAGACGCGAGCAGTGCAGTCCAGCCGCTAGGCTGACACCAACGGGAGCTGCGGAGTCCCACTCATATTGGCCGCCAGCATGGATGTAGGCATCATAGTCGCCGAGAAGCACGTGCATGGCTTTCGCTCCGGCAGAACCGAGAGGCTCAGCAGTAAAACTTAGTTTTTCAGCGACGTGGTTGGCTACAGCGGGAGGACGGTTGTGAGAGACCGCGATCTTCTTGGCATAAGGGCCGCGTACTGCACGAACTTCAGAGGTATGGAACACAACCCCCAAGTCGGGAAGGTTAACTGCGGCGTGGGTCGGCGTTCCGTCTTCCACCAAAGCGATGTGTACAGCCCAGTCTTGGCGCCCTGTGGCAAACTCTTTGGTGCCGTCAAGCGGATCAATAATCCAGACACGATCTTTTCCTAGGCGTTCTGGGTTATCTGCGGCTTCTTCAGAAAGGAATCCATCATCGGGTCGGTGTTGTTCCAGCACACGTGCAATCCAGTTCTGTGCCAGATCATCTCCGGCGTCGCCTAGTTCACGCCCGCGTAAAAGACCTACGTTTCTTACCCCTTTGAGGATTTCGCCCGTTCCCTGGGCAAGTCGCTTGGTTAGGGTCGCGTCGTCAAAGTGAGCAGTCATGACTCTAAAGTTTAATGGAGCACGGGCGTTTCGCACTACTAGACCGTCAGCGTATCGATTTTGTGAGTTTTTCATTGTGTTTTGTTTACAGCGACAAGAAAATCCATTGGGAAACAACCACATCAAACCACCACACCATAATGCCGTCGTATTTCTCCCATGCGGTGTTAAATAGGGGGCATGTCGTCGGATGAACACCACGAGCAACCACGGTCTTATCAGCTACAGACGTCTTATGCCGCCGCTTATCCGGGCTCAGCCCGCCCAAGCTCAGCCCATCAGGACTCCGCCTGTGGCTTTGCCCGCGGCGGATCTGCGGAACAAGCGTCGGTGCTGTCGCGTTTTAACCCTCAGATAGCAACATGGTTTGCGGAGGTTTTTGCAGAACCTACACCTGTGCAAAAGGCTGCGTGGGAAAAGATTTCATTGGGCGGAAACACCCTCATCGTTGCCCCGACTGGATCTGGTAAAACACTCGCCGCTTTCTTGTGGGCAATCAATGGTTTGAGCGTAGCAAGTGGTCAAACCGTGGCTTTTCCAGCTCCTAAAAACAAGCCTTTAGCTGGTAAAGAGACAAACCAAGGCGTCAAGGTGCTGTATATATCACCACTGAAGGCGCTGGGTGTGGACGTAGAAAACAATCTTCGTGCACCATTGACGGGCATCAACCACGTAGCTGCTCGTTTAGGACTGGAATATTCCGACATCAGTGTGGCAGTCCGTTCCGGGGATACCCCGGCGGCAGAACGGGCTAGACAGGTGAGAAAACCTCCAGACATTTTGATCACCACACCCGAGTCCGCGTATCTCATGCTGACGTCTAAAGCGGGAGCGATTCTTAAAAATGTTGAGACCGTCATCGTGGATGAGATTCATGCGGTGGCTGGAACAAAACGGGGAGCCCATCTTTCCCTAACATTAGAACGACTGGAACGGCTGGCAGGTCGTACTATTCAACGGGTGGGGTTATCGGCAACAGCGCGCCCGATCGACGCCGTAGCGCACTTTTTAGCGGGGGACCGCCCCGTAGACATTGTAAATCCACGCATAGACAAGCAGTGGGAGCTTAGCGTTAGGGTGCCTGTTGCAGACATGAGCGATGGGACCACCACGCGGTCTGATTCCACCGCCGGGGAAGCTACGTACAACGGCGCACACAACCTCGGATCAGTGCTATCTGATCTACCTGATACGGAGCTTTTATCAGAATCTGCCCTTCCTACGCAGGGGTCGATATGGCCGTTTATTGAGGAACGCGTTTATCACGACGTGATGACGCATCGCTCTACGTTAATCTTTGTGAATTCTAGGAGGACTGCGGAACGGCTCACTAGCCGTCTCAATGAGATTTACGCAGAAGAACACGACCCAGAATCGCTCTCCCCGCAGCTACGCAGAACACCCGCGCAGCTGATGAAGGCTAGTGACGTGGCAGGATTAGCTCCCACGGTTATTGCGAGAGCACACCACGGTTCCGTCTCTAAAGATGAGCGAGCAGAGACAGAAAGGATGCTCAAAGAGGGGAGTCTCCGGGCCGTAGTAGCCACCAGTTCCCTTGAACTTGGTATCGATATGGGTGCCGTAGAACTCGTTGTTCAGGTGGAGTCCCCGCCTTCAGTTGCCTCAGGGCTACAGCGGGTGGGGCGTGCCGGCCACATGGTGGGTGCGCTTTCTAAAGGCGTCTTTTATCCGAAGCATCGTGCTGACTTAATCCAAACTGCCGTGGTTGTGGGGCGCATGGATGAAGGCGCGATCGAGGAATTGAAGGTACCCAGGAACGCACTCGATGTGTTATTGCAGCAAACCGTAGCAGCGGTATCCGTGGAAGACCTTGACGTAGAAGAGTGGTATGCCACTGTTGTGCGCGCGTATCCCTATCGGGATTTATCACGATCGGTATTTGATGCAGTCATTGATTTAGCAAGTGGGGTGTATCCCTCGACAGATTTTGCTGAGCTGAGGCCACGCGTGGTGTTTGACCGGATCACCGGCAGGCTGACTGCTCGACCTGGAGCCCAGCGGGTAGCAGTAACAAGCGGCGGAACTATTCCCGATCGCGGCATGTTTGGTGTCTTTTTAGCAGTTCAGACGGGTACAGGCTCGGTCCCCAGGCGAGTGGGGGAACTCGACGAGGAGATGGTATATGAGTCACGCGTAGGCGACGTGTTTACGCTTGGTGCCTCTAGCTGGAGGATCGAAGAGATTACTCGAGACCAGGTGCTGGTGATTCCCGCGCCGGGGCACACGGGAAGGCTTCCTTTTTGGACGGGTGATCAGGTCGGGCGCCTCGCAGAATTAGGTAAAGCTCTAGGAGAGTTCCGCCGTAGGACTTTGGCGCGTTGTCAATCTTTAGAAGACAACGCGAAGGAGAATCATGGTGGTGATCTCTTAGAACTGGAAGAACTCGGTCTCGATGCATTCGCTCGCCAGAATCTCGTGCAGTTTTTACACGACCAACAGGAAGCTACGGGGATAGTCCCCGATGAAAAAACATTGGTTTTAGAGCGGTTTCATGATGAGCTCGGCGATTGGAGAATAGTCTTGCACACTCCTTATGGCAGGGGAGTTAACGCTGCATGGGCACTTGCAGTGGGAGCAAGAATATCTGAACGCACGGGCATAGACGCTCAGGCGGTGGCCTCCGATGACGGTATCGTATTGCGTCTTCCAGAATCCGACGAGGAGCCGGGAGCTGATCTGTTTATGATCGACCCGGATGATATTGAGGCACTAGTGGCCGAACAAGTGGGAAACTCCGCGCTGTTTGCTTCCAGGTTCCGTGAATGCGCTGCTCGCGCTTTGTTACTGCCGCGACGTGACCCCGGCAAGCGCGCCCCTTTATGGCAACAACGCCAGCGCGCTGCGCAGCTTCTCGACGTCGCCCGTAAATACCCATCCTTCCCCATAATTTTGGAGACCGTCCGAGAATGCCTCCAGGACGTGTATGACCTGCCAGCTTTGGTCGAGCTCTTGCAAGAAATCAAGCAACGGCGGATACGAATCGCGGAGGTTGTTACATCTCAACCCAGCCCATTCGCTGCCTCCATACTTTTTAGCTACACGGGTGCCTTTATGTATGAGGGAGACAGTCCTCTCGCAGAAAAGCGTGCTGCTGCTTTATCCCTAGACCCCGCGCTGCTCGCAAGTCTTCTAGGGACCGTGGAATTACGTGATCTTTTAGATCCAGAAATCATCGCGGAAGTACATGACACCATGCAACGCAAAGCCCCTCACCGCAGGGCGAAGACCACAGAAGAACTCGTTGACGCTCTTCGCGTTTTAGGCCCTGTGCCGTTGAGCGATCTCCCGGCGATTACGGAACCTCCGATGAATCGGGAGCAGGTTATGGCTCAGCTGCGCGGGCGAGTGATGGAAGTGCGGATAGCGGGAGTCTCGCATCTCGCGCAAACGTTGGATGCGCCACTACTGAGAGACGCGTTAGGCATACCCATTCCTCCGGGAGTTGCTGCTCAGGTGGAGACGATCACTGATGCCCTGGAGCAACTCGTCTCACGGTGGGTGCGGGTGCGAGGTCCTTTTACCCTCATGGATGTGCAGCATTCCTTTGGATTGGCTGCGGGGATCGCCCATGGGGTCGTCGAGAAGCTATGCGCACAATCCAAGCTCGTAGCGGGGCGTTTTAGACAAGATAGCGACGTACAAGAATATGTGGCTACTGAGGTCTTAAAAATCATAAGGGCCCGATCCCTGGCTGCGGTGAGAGAGCAAACTCAGCCGGTGAGTCATGCCGCATTCGGGCGCTTCCTGCCTGAATGGCAGCACGTTGCGTCAGTAGGAGAGACGCCCGAGCTCGCCGGTCCTGATGGAGTATTTAACGTTGTAGAGCAACTAGCAGGCGTGCGTTTGCCGGCTTCTGCGTGGGAAACATTGGTGTTGCCTCAACGGGTCCGGAATTATTCGCCGCTAGACCTTGACGAGCTCACAAATAATGGCGAGGTGATTGTTGTCGGGGCAGGACGCGCCGGCGCGCATGACCCGTGGGTGATGCTTCTCCCGACCGATTACGCGGCAGAGTTGATTCCTCACGTGGATATAGAGACATTATCCGAAACCCAGCAAAAAATTATGGCTGTGCTTTCTCGCGGTGGCGGCTTTCTTTTTAGCGATATTTACCGAGAAACTGTGTCAGAACATGAAACTTCCCCGGAACAATCGTTTGTGCCAGAGCTTGGTTCTGCGTTGTGGGATCTTTTTGAGGCAGGGCTAGTCAGCCCGGATGGGTTCGCGCCGATTCGTGCGCGGCTCGCGGCGCATTCGGGGACCAAGACCGCACATAGAACCTCACGGCGTCCCAACCGCAGCAGAATACGGATGGGACGCACGAGTTTTGCGCATAGTCACAGATTGGCACAACCACCGGACGTAATAGGACGCTGGGCAACAACAGCGGCAGCAGAGGACAACGCTACCGCTAGGTCAGTCGCGCATGGGGAGGCGTGGTTAGACAGATATGGTGTGGTTACCCGAGGCGCCGTTGTATCAGAGGACGTTGTTGGCGGTTTTGCCCTCGCCTACAAGGTGCTTTCTGGTTTTGAGGAATCCGGTAAAGCCCTACGCGGCTACCTTATTGAGGGGTTGGGGGCCGCTCAGTTTTCCACATCAGCGGTAATCGACAGACTTCGGGGGCTAGCAGATACTCCCGATATTGCTGGTTGGCCTTCTGGGGCGAGTTCACCACGCGTATACGTGCTGGCTGCTGCGGATCCCGCTAACCCCTATGGGGCGGCGCTACCGTGGCCGGAACCAGGGCCAACGCGGGCAGCTGGTGCTGTTGTTGTGCTTATCGACGGCCTCCTCGCCGCGCACCTTACACGAGGCGGAAGAAACCTCACGTTGTTTTCACCGCCTACGGGAGTTGAACAACAAGAATTCTTAGGTATCGTTCTTGGCGCGCTTGCAGAATCCGTGCTAACAGGAAAGATTCAGCCGTTGATTGTAGAAAAAATAAACGGAGTGGCGGTATTGCGTTCGCCCGAATTAGAGATGTTAAGAATCTTAGGCGTTGGGATAACACCCCGTGGGGCACGGATATCAGGAGACTTGAGTAACCAAGGCCAAGCACGTAGGGGACGCAGCCTTTCATCCGCATTGGACTCGTTGTCTTCCTTAGAATCAGAGCCTGGGAGTGGACAGCACAAAAAGCCTCCGCATCGTGGTTTTAGGTCTGGTGGATACCGCTAACAGTGCGATTGTTGCGGGGGAATAGTGGAATCCCACACCGCTCGCCATTTAGCGGCAAGTGAGTCGATTGTTTCATGGGCGTTAAGCCCGCTCGGTTGAGGGACAACCCACAAAGAGACGTCTTCGGGCCACCCCTTAATCGAGTTAGTGTCTTGCAGACCTAACACTGCCTTTTTCATTTCAAAAGCTATACGAAAGGCCGTGATACCGGCTACTGCCACAGCCTGTGGTCGTAGCTCACTCGCCAAGCCTACGACTCGGTGGGCGCCGGCCATCAACTCGTCTTTTTCTAATTCATCTGCTCGAGCAGTGGCACGGGAGACCAAATTGGTCATAGCGATACCTTGCTCATAGAGGATGAGCTCCTGGGCATCGCTCATCCCCTCGGATACTTCGAATACCGGAGATACAATGCCGGCTCTGTCTAGGGAAGGCCAGAATCTATTACCCGGATAGGCAAAAGGGGCGTTGACCGCTGCAGTCCACAGGCCCGGATTGACTCCCACGATCAGCAATCGGAGAGCGCTGCCGGGAGGAGGAAACCTGTCCGATACCGTTTTGTTTTTAAAATTGACGAGCTCCGCGCGCGTAGGTCGACGACCCCCGAGGGGAGAAGGGTGTGCAGTACTCATGCTTTCCGTTGTACCTGATAGTTACTCATACGGTTGAACGCAAGAGCATGTGGATCACGTCTACAATGCTGCTATGCCCGAAGGAGACTCCATTTACCAGCTATCCCATAGGTTGCGTTTTATGGAAGGCCGAAAGGTCCTTGGAACCAGCATTCGAGTGCCGCAGTTGGCCCTTGCCACTTTTACCGGGCGCACTGTGAAACGAGTATGGCCCTATGGGAAGAACCTGTTTATGCAGATAGGGGAGGACATACTGCATACCCATCTGAAAATGGAGGGCGCATGGGCCGTGTATAGGAAAGGCGATCGATGGTCCAAGCCTGCTCACACAGCCCGCGTACAGTTACTGCTGGATGGAACGCCACAGAAGCGCTCTATTGAGGTGGTGGGATTTTCTTTAGGATTTGTCCGTATCTTTCCTGCTTGTGATTACCCTGGCGCTATAGCCCATCTAGGGCCTGACGTGCTGGGACAGTCTTGGGAGAATACCGGTCATAGTGAAGCCCGGCGACGTATACTCTTGGATCCTGACCGCGCCATAGGGTTAGCCATACTTGATCAAAGGAACCTGGCAGGAGTGGGTAACGAGTATCGGGCGGAGATCTGTTTTCTTTGTGGAGTGCACCCTGCAACCCGGGTACGTGACGTCGATGTGGACCGCATACTTCTCATAACACGCCGGCTGATGTGGGCAAATCGCCTTTCCACAGTTCGGGTTACAACAGGAATCAAACGACTAGGCGAAACCACTTATGTGTTCGGGCGTAACCATAAGCCCTGCCGAAGGTGCGGTACTCGAATCCTCCAGAGCACGCTTGTCGACGACCCCTCCTCAGAATTAGAGCGAATTATTTGGTGGTGTCCGCACTGCCAGCCATTTTATTCTGAACCTTAATGCCCAAGCGTCTTGGCTCAGAAGCGATTAAGGTAGGAAGCATGCGGCTTATTCTTAATCTTCTCTGGCTCGTTACTGGTGGAATCTGGTTAGCTCTCAGCTACATTATCTTTGGTGCTCTTGCATGCATTTTTATCGTTACTATCCCCGCAGGGGTTGCGAGTTTCCGGATGGCTGAGTACGCGCTGTGGCCATTTGGTAGAACTGTTGTGCGGTCCACAGGGAGCTCCAGTGTGCTTGCCGGAGTAAGTAACGTGATTTGGTTCCTTGTTGCGGGACTCTGGCTAGCTTTGGGCCACTTGACCACTGCAGCGGGACAAGCACTTACCATCATTGGCATTCCGCTTGCTATCGCAAATATCAAGATGATCCCTGTTACCTGCTTCCCCTTTGGTAAGAGGATCGTTGATAGCGATGCGATTCCTTTTGGCTACGAGCCGATGGTAAAAATGTAATTAATTTACAAGGCCCTATGCACTCTCTTTACTAATAAAGCAGTGCATAGGGCCTTGTTCGCTGTATTAATTGCGATTAACCGCGGTGAGCGCGGTACCAGTTGATCAGCTCGTCGGTAGAAGAATCTCCCGATTGGATGGCGCTAGCGCCGGCCACTGCGGGAGCGAGATCATTGGCCTGTTGTTTGCCAAGTTCCACTCCCCACTGGTCAAAGGAATTGATATCCCAGATCACGCCTTGGACAAAGACGATGTGCTCGTACAGAGCGATAAGCGCACCGAGAACTGCGGGGGTGAGCTCTTCTGCCAAGATCGTTGTTGTCGGGCGATTACCTGGCATGACTTTGTGAGCAACGAGTTCGGACGGAACGCCCTCAGCCGCAATCTCTTCAGCAGTCTTGCCAAAAGCAAGAACCTTGGTTTGGGCAAAGAAGTTGCTCATCAGCAAATCATGCATAGAGCCTTCGCCGGTTGCGGTAGGAAGATCCTGTTTTGGACGCGCAAAACCGATGAAATCGGCAGGGATTAGTTTGGTTCCTTGATGGATAAGTTGGAAGAACGCATGCTGGCCGTTAGTGCCTGGTTCTCCCCAGTAGATCTCTCCAGTTCCAGTAGAAACTGGAGAACCATCGCGGCGGACAGACTTACCATTAGATTCCATCGTGAGCTGTTGCAGATACGCCGGGAACCTGCCAAGGTCCTGAGAGTAGGGGAGCACGGCGTGGGTTTCTGCCCCAAAGAAGTCATTGTAGAAAACTCCGAGTAGCCCCATAAGGACCGGAATGTTCTCGTGGAACTCTGCGGTGCGGAAGTGCTCGTCCATAGCGTGGAAGCCTTCGAGGAAACGCATGAAGTCCATAGGGCCGATCACGGCCATGAGCGATAATCCAATGGCTGAGTCGACGGAGTAACGACCGCCCACCCAGTTCCAGAAACCGAACATATTCTTGGTATCAATACCAAACTCGGCAACCTTTTCCGCATTCGTGGATACCGCAACAAAGTGCTTGGCCACTGCAGATTCATCGCCATTGGCAGCGTCAAGCAGCCAGCGCTTTGCCGCGTGAGCGTTGGCTAGGGTCTCTTGGGTGGTAAAGGTCTTGGATGCGACGATAAACAGAGTGGATTCGGGGTCGCATTCATCAAGAACTGAATGCATATCTGCGGGGTCTACATTGGATACAAACTTTGCGGAAATTCCCGCGGTTGCGTACGTGCGCAGGGCCTTGGTCGCCATGGCAGGTCCCAGGTCCGAGCCACCAATGCCGATATTAACTACCGTCTTGATCGTGTGGTTGCTATACCCGCGCCATGCGCCACTGCGTAGTGCCGTCGCAAGGTCGCGCATACGTCCCAGAACTTCGTGCACGTCGGCTGCTACGTCTTGGCCGTCGACAACTAAATCGGCCTCGACAGGGATCCTCAGCGCGGTATGGAGGACTGCACGATCTTCCGTATTGTTTATATGCTCTCCTGCGAACATGGATTTAATCCGCTCGTGCAAGTGTGCGGCTTTGGCAGTTTTCACAAATGCTTCGACAGTGGTGTCATCGAGGAAGTTCTTGGAAAGATCAACATGTAAACCGGCGGCGTCGAAGCTGAATTTCCGCGCCCGGTCGGCGTCAGAAGCAAAAAGCTCTCGCAGCGACGTAGAAGCCGCTGTTTCATAGCATCGGGAAAGCTCGGTCCACTCTGGGGTAGCAGTGACATCGAAGGACATGGTTTGCTCCGTTCTTTTGGCTTTATACGTGGCCGTAACCGGACGGACAACAATTTGTGTCCGCTCGGAAAGTTACACAACTCAACGGTATCTAAACTACCCCGAACATGCCTGCTGCCTTAGGGCCGCGTTGGTCACATCATGGCGAGAATTTTTTAACAGGCGCATAGTGGAGATATGACTGACGGTTCAAAAGAGAACAAGATTATGCAGACGACGCTCCCCGAGGGCGCACCTACGCAGCTCTTTCTCGGCGGCGAGTTCACCGATGGACATGAGGGAGAAACCTTTGAAGTCCTGAATCCTTCCGATGGCAGCATCCTGGCTCGGGTGGCGTCGGCAAGCAAACATGATGCGGAGGAGGCACTGAATAAGGCCGCGAAAGCGCAGCCATTGTGGGCAGCTACTTCGGCGCGCGAGCGCTCAGACGTTCTTTGGAATGCCTACAAATCTCTTCTGGAGAACTCGGAAAAGTTAGCTGTGATTCAATCACTGGAATTGGGTCGTGCATTGCCTGATTCACGCGCAGAGGTTGCATATGCGGCGGAGTTTTTTCGATGGTTTGCGGAGGAGGCCGTAAGAATACGGGGAGACTATCGGCATAGTCCCACGGGAAACTCACGATTGATTGTTCATCAACAACCGGTGGGAGTGTCTCTGGCCATCACTCCATGGAATTTCCCCTTAGCTATGGGAACCCGCAAGCTGGGACCAGCGTTGGCCGCCGGATGCACAATGATCCTCAAACCCGCATCTAAAACCCCTTTGACCATGCTTTATCTGGCGCGCATTCTCAAAGAATCAGGGCTTCCGGAGGGTGTGGTTTCTGTCTTACCCACAGCGGATTCTTCGGTGATTTCTGATCTGCTGGATGATCCACGGTTACGCAAGCTCACCTTCACAGGCTCGACTGAAGTCGGGCAAAAACTTGCGGCACGCGCTGCTCAACATTCCATGAAAGTATCCTTAGAGCTTGGCGGGAATGCGCCGTATATGGTGATGGAAGATGCGGACATATCTGTTGCAGCTCAGGCCGTTGCCACAGCCAAGATGCGCGGGGCCGGGCAGGTATGTATTGCTGCCAACAGGTTCTTGGTTCATGAATCGATTAAAGACGAGTTTTTAGACCGCGTTATTGACACCATGAAATCCTTTACTCAAGGACCCGCAACACAAGAGGGCGTGGATTTTGCTGCTCTTTCTGGTGCAGATCAGCTAGAAAAGGTTACTGAGCTTGTTAACGACGCCCTCGCTCACGGTGCTACTCGGGTTCTGGGAGAATCGCTGCCGGCAGGACTTCCAGAGGGCGGTTTTTACTATCCGGCGACGGTACTAGACAACGTACCTCTAGACGCTCGTATTGTTCATGAAGAAATATTTGGTCCCGTGGTTGCTATCTCCACCTTCAGGGATGATGAGGAAGCCATAGCGATGGCTAATAACACTCCCTTCGGATTAGCCGCATATGTATTCAGCGAACAGATAACGCATGCCTTGAGCGTCGCTGAGCGCGTTGAGGCCGGCATGGTGGGCGTTAATAAAGGCGGGATTTCAGACCCCTCCGCCCCCTTTGGCGGAATCAAAGAGTCAGGTGTAGGGCGAGAAGGCGGTTTTGAAGGGATCCACGAATTCCTAGAGTCAAAGCTCATTGCTTTGCCTCTTTAACCTTGTAGGTGCTCTGTAGGTGCTCTCGGCGAACACTGTCTTGTTAGCCCTAGCCGAGCCTGCCTCGGCCAAGCCTGAGCAAGATAGCTGCGAGAGCAGGTCCTTCCTCTCCAATCTCCTCACGGAATTGGTTGATGATGGCTACCTCTCTGGTATGCACAAGTCTGGTTCCACCAGAGCCCATGCGGGTTTTTCCTATGGCCCGAGAGATTTCGGTACGGCGCTTAACTGCGGCAAGAATCTCTTTATCCAGGCGGTCGATCTCCTTTCTGTATTGCTGAATTTCCGCATCGGAAAGGGGATCATCGGTTCCCGTAGGGGTTCGTACTTTAAAGTTTTTCTCAGAATTCATGGAGATATTGTGCCATGAATGCGTGTACTGGGGGATAGAAAACTATAGGAAAACAAGAAAAGGTCTTTTCCTCTGCTCTCAATCCTCAGACTAGTCATAGCAGTGGCGATGTCACGGCAACGTTGTAGGTTTGATAGCGATGAATAACTCTGACGATTTTCCAACCCAACAAGGTTTTGACTTTGGCGATTGGGCTACCGCCAAAAAGACGCCAGCTGAACCATCTCCGTTTAGCTCTCATACCTACAGACAAGAAGAGCACAGGACCTGGACTACAGCAAAGGATCAGCAGCCTGCTAGCACGTCTGCACCGGCTGATGACTTGGTCCAGGGGCTTAATCCGCAACAACAGCAAGCAGTAGAACACAGTGGCTCCCCGTTACTTATTGTGGCCGGCGCAGGTTCAGGCAAGACAGCAGTACTTACGCGCCGTATCGCCTACCTCATGCGCATACGAGGCGTGCAGCCAGGACAGATTTTAGCTATCACATTTACCAATAAGGCTGCGGCTGAAATGCGAGAGCGCGTGGCTCATCTCGTGGGGCCGATCGCCAGCAGAATGTGGGTGTCTACCTTCCACTCCACGTGCGTACGCATCTTGCGAGAACAGGCTCAGCTGGTTGCTGGATTAAACAGCAATTTCACCATCTATGACTCAGATGATTCAAAGCGATTACTCGCGATGATCTCTAAAGATATGAACTTAGACATCAAAAAGTTCACGCCGCGCTTATTGGGGGCGGGAATCTCTAACCTCAAAAATGAGTTGATTTCTCCCGCCACGGCAGTCGCAGAAGCCGAAAGTACTAAGAATCCGTATGAGACGACGGTAGCTGCCGTATACGTTGAGTATCAGCGACGCTTAAGACAAGCTAACGCGGTCGATTTTGATGACCTCATCGGAGAGACAGTACGTATATTCAAAGAGCACCCCCAAGTAACCGAATATTACAGGCGCAGATTCCGCCATGTGCTTATCGACGAATACCAGGACACCAACCACGCACAATATGTCCTTATTCATGAACTGGTAGGGACTGGGGAAACCGCTAGTGAATTATGCGTTGTCGGAGATTCAGATCAGTCCATTTATGCCTTCCGGGGCGCAACTATACGCAACATTGAGGAATTTGAGAGGGACTATCCCAACGCCACGACCGTTCTCTTGGAGCAGAACTACCGGTCGACACAAACGATCCTTAACGCGGCTAACTCGGTGATCTCCCAAAACGAGAACCGACGAAAAAAGAAATTGTGGACGGCGCTAGGTAGCGGGGATCCAATCACAGGGTATGTCGCAGATAATGAGCATGATGAGGCCCGTTTTATTGCCCAAGAAATAGATGCGCTCGCAGATAAAGGCATTGATTACAGCGATATGGCCATTATGTATCGCACAAATAACTCATCGCGTGCCGTGGAAGACGTGTTCATGCGTTCTGGTATTCCCTATAAGGTCGTGGGAGGAACCCGATTCTATGAGCGCAAAGAGATCCGGGACGTTATTGCTTATCTACGTTTACTGGATAACCCCGAAGATACGGTTTCTCTCCGTAGGATTATTAACACGCCGCGCCGGGGGATCGGCGATAAAGCCGTAGCGTTTCTCACCCTACATTCAGAGAACCAAGGAGTGAGTCTCCAACAAGCGCTTATCGACGCCTCCGAGGGGCAGGTGAGTCTTCTAGGGGCGCGCGGACGCAACGCGATTTCGGGCTTTGTGAACATGATGTCTGGGCTGAGGGATAGCGCAGCCGAATCCGTCAACGAGATCACCGGTATGCCAGATATTGGCAATGTTATTGCTCAAATACTTGATATCACGGGATATAAGGCAGAGCTGGAAAAGAGTAACGATCCACAAGATGGTGCACGATTAGACAACCTTAACGAGCTTGTCTCGGTTGCCCGAGAGTTTTCCTCAGAGGCGGCCAACCAGGTGGCGTATGCCAAGATGGACGGCAGCGAACTCGATGATTTAGCTGCTGTGGGAGAACCAGAACCGGGTAGTTTGCAGGCTTTTCTGGAGAGGGTCTCCCTTGTCGCTGATGCCGACCAAATCCCTGATAATGAGCAGGGCTTGGTCACTCTTATGACTTTGCATACAGCCAAAGGACTAGAGTTCCCGGTTGTCTTCCTAATGGGGTGGGAAGACGGACAATTTCCTCACCTGCGCGCGCTGGGAGACCCCAAAGAACTTGCGGAGGAACGACGGCTTGCGTATGTGGGAATAACGCGCGCGCGCAAGGCCCTCTATATAACCCGAGCTATGTTGAGGTCCTCCTGGGGAAATCCCGTAACTAACCCGGCATCAAGGTTTCTTACAGAGATTCCTCAAGAGCTTCTTGATTGGCGGCGAGAGGAACCAGAAAGTTCTTTCGATGCGTGGGGGCAGCCTTCCTGGGGCAGAAACACAGGCTTTAGCTCCGCGCGCGGCGATTCGTGGGGATCACCGCGTTATGGTGCCAGCCCGAAACCCAAGAAAACGATGCCAAGCTATGCAAAGAACAGCGATCTTTCTTTGGTAGTCGGAGATCGGGTTAATCATGATAAATATGGCCTTGGTACCGTGACCAAGGTGGACAAAGGCAGTCCGGCGGATTCCGTAACTATTGATTTTGGTTCCTCTGGAACAGTACGGCTTATGCTGATCGGCCCAGTTCCAATGGAAAAGCTTTAGATCTAGAAAACCCCAGCGCTTGGGTGCCAAGGGCTGGGGTTGGGTGTTCTCAGAAAAATAAAACCGGATAGGGGGAGCTATCCGGTTTGTTTATACGCTTATGCCTTTTTCGCTGAGCCAGGGGACTGGATCGACAGCAGCGCCGCCGCCGGGGTGAACTTCAAAATGAAGATGCACGCCAGTGGAGAATCCACGGTTGCCCATACCTGCGATCTGATCGCCGGCTGCGACAGCCTGGCCAGTGACAACGTTAATAGTCTCTACGTGACCGTAAACGGTGACTGTGCCGTCGGTATGACGCACTCGAACCCACTGCCCATAGCCGGAGGCTGGACCTGCATCGATGACCACACCGTCCATGATTGAGTAGATTGGGGTGTGCATTGCATTAGCAATATCGATGCCCGCGTGGAGAGTTCCCCAGCGCATGCCGTAAGGAGACGTGAGCGTTCCCATAGCAGGGGTATGAACGACAATTTTAGGCTTGCGCGCCTCTTTATCTGCAAGCGCGCGCTCTTCGTTGTAGTTGATAGCTTTTGTTAGCTGATCGGAGAGATTTGTGTTTGGCTTGAACTCTTGGATCGCTAGAATTTGAGGCGCGGAATCGCCGAGCTTTGCAGACGTATCTGCGGTGAGCTTGAAATCGGCGGTGTCATTATGGGAGTTGGTGTGAGCTAATGCTGCACCCGTAGCGCCGGCGGTAGAAACAGCACCGGTGGCCAATGCGACGAAAGCAACTCGACCTTTTGCCTGAGAAGTTTGCTTACGATGCTTGCCACTGACAACATGCTGTGTCTGCTGCATGAGGCTTAACTCCCTTTGACTATGTTTCTGAAGTTCATCCCGCTGGATCGTTACTCTGGTAACGCTTTTGTGATCAACTTGTTATGTTCCGAGGGGTAACGATAGCGGTTTATAACGGTACGAGCAAGCTGATTGGCTTATATTAGCGATAAATTATATAAAAGGGGTTGTTGAGGCGCCTCGTCAATTGACTTAAGTAACACTAATTAACAAGAGATGATGAGGAATATTGCGCCGTGCCGAGACCAAAAGTCGGATGTTACGTGGCACAGTTAATGGAATGAGTAAGAAGACAAGTCCTAACGCGGGGCCATCGCGGCGGCCCCGTTCGCGCCCTGTCTCTATAGGTAACAGAGGAGACGAGCGCGGGGGTCAGGTATCGCGTGGAACTCAGCGTAAAGTCCCGGACGGTGCTCCGGAGGCTGTGCCGGAGAGAACGACATTTATTGCGAGGCTTCGCTCGTTACTGCCGACTGTGCTTATTTCCAATGCGATAGTGCTTATTGCGATCATTATTTTTTCTTTGATCGTGCTCATAGCAACTTCTGCTCCTATGGCAGCGATGCCAGCTACGGTAGCCGAGACATGGCTGGCCCTTAATCTAGCTCCGGTGTCTGGGCGAGGAATTTCCTTAGCTTTGCTTCCTATGCTTCCAGCTATCGGAGTGGTAGCGCTGGTCTCTCGACGCGTTTATAAGACTGTTAAAGACCGGATCAGTCTGCATGATCTATTAATTCTTCTGTGTGGCACCTTGGGGGTTCCTGCTCTTATTGCCGTCATGGCTTGTGCCATGTTGTGGGATGCCTCCTCGGTGTTTGATGTGGCTTCTCCCAACGTTTTTGCAGCCGTAGGGGTGGTTGTCCTATTGCACGCCTGTGCATTCATGATTGGTATGGGAACGCGACTCTGGCGGGCACTGGCACGTCGTTACGGAGTGCCCTCATGGGTTGTTGATTCGGTGCTATTGGCAGTGCGTGCTGTGGGTTACCTGCTTTTAGCTGCGTTTATTGTCTTCCTTATTTCGCTGGCCGTGCATTATCGAGCTTTCGCAGAATCGCTTCAGGGGTATTCTTCAGCAGGCGTTGCAGGGGTAATGCTTATTTCCCTGATATATCTGCCTAATGCCGTTGTTGCTTCTTTGGCTGTTATCGTTGGTTCTTCGCTGGAGCTAGGGCAGGGCTCTGTATCTCTCTTTGCAGCGACCCTTGTGCCTACTCCGCCTGTGCCAGTATTTGCTGCTTTGCCAACATCGATGGTTCCCTCCGTCCTGGTAGTTTTGATCCTGCCAGTTGTGGCGGTTTCCCTGGCACTAAGGAAGCGCGTCAGCGATTTCTTGAGCGCAGCAGTAATAACGGTTGCTGCGGGCCTAGGAACTCTACTTCTCTCATTTTTTGCTGGTGGAAGCTTAGGCGTTTACGGCTATGTGGGGCCGCTTATGTGGCTGACCCCGCTGATGGTCATGCTGGTGATTGGCGTAGTGTCTGTGGCGGTAGTGGCCCTGACACGATATAGAGAAGGGCGTAACAGTACAAAGCTTCTCGGCGGGGAGCATTCTGTTGCGGATCCGGCTTTTGTAACTCCTGTGGCAGCTACTAGCATTCCTGGCCAAAAGGATGAAGTCGAGGATGCCGGAGAAGGCGAAGAATCGGACGAAGAACCTGATGGAGAACTTCTAGAGACGGAAAATGATCAGGAGGAAGACTCTCCGGAGGCGGAATCAGATGAGCCTTATGAGATCACTGCGAATGGTCTTGATTCGGCTGAAATCTTGGAGGAGGCCGAGATTCGTGATGCGGCGATAGATCTAAATGAGTCCCAGGAAAACCTGCCTGAGAGCGGGGAGATAACGGCCGGAAATGATCAGGACAATGATCAGGGCGCGGAAAGTGCTGGCCTTCAGGGGCACAACATGCCTGAGGAGGCTGGAGAACCGGAGGATGAGGAAAGCACTGAAACTGAAGATGCGCCGGAAAAAGAAGAAAAAGGGGAAGCCTAAAACTTTGGTGGCTTCTGTGGTGGCTATTTCCAGCTAACATTGTTTCAGTGACTGATGAAATTCATTTAAAAACTGACCATGAGTCAGCTGCTTTGCCGATAGTTGTTATGGCCTCTGGCTCTGGGACGCTATTGCAAGCGATCATTGACCACCAGGGGGCCTATAAGGTCGTAGGGGTCGTGGCAGACGTATCATGCCCTGCGATTACTCGCGCGGAGACCGCGGGGATACCTGCTGAAGTAGTTTCCTATGCTTCCGGGGACGACCGTGAAAAATGGAACAAGGCGCTTGCGGTGGCCGTCGAAAAGCATGCTCCGGCTATTGTCGTTTCTGCCGGGTTCATGCGTATTTTGGGGAAAACTTTTTTGGAGAAATTTCCGGGTCGGATCATTAACACTCATCCAGCGTTGCTGCCGGCTTTTCCAGGCGCCCATGCAGTGCGCGATGCGCTGGCTTATGGTGTGAAAGTAACCGGTTCTACCGTGCATTTTATTGATGAAGGCGTGGATACTGGAAAGATTATTGCTCAGGTCCCCGTATCTATAGAGCCGGGGGAGAGTGAAGCCCACCTGCATGAAAGAATTAAGCATGTGGAGCGTAAACTCATTGTGTCCGTGTTGAACTCCGCCACAACGGAGAAAAAATCAGAAGAGGTTTTCTTCACATATGAGTGATGACCGCAAGCAGATCAAACGTGCTTTGATAAGTGTTTATGATAAGACTGGACTCGAAGAACTCGCCCATGCGCTTAATCAAGCCGGCGTAGAGATCGTGTCTACAGGATCGACCGCGGCCACAATCGCGAAGCAGGGAATCCCCGTCACACCTGTGGAAGCCCTCACCGGTTTTCCTGAGTGCCTAGAGGGACGCGTTAAGACTCTCCACCCTAAAGTTCATGCAGGTATCTTGGCAGATACCCGTAAAGCAGACCATCTCGCCCAGCTCGATGAACTGGGCGTTTCTCTATTTCAATTGGTGGTAGTGAACCTATATCCGTTTACCCAGACGGTAGCTTCTGGCGCTGATTTTGATGCTTGCGTGGAGCAGATCGATATCGGAGGCCCCTCCATGGTGCGAGCAGCGGCCAAAAACCATCCATCTGTTGCCGTTGTCGTCTCCCCTGAGCGTTACACAGCGGTAGCCGAAGCCATTCAGGCTGGTGGCTTTACTCGCGCGGAGCGCACGGAGCTGGCTGTTGACGCATTCCGCCACACGGCTTCATATGACGTTGCGGTTGCCACGTGGATGGGGGAGCAAATTGCGGGCGACGCGGAGGAGTACGCGCCGTGGATTGGTGCTTCTTACGCTCGGACTAGCGTTTTACGATACGGAGAGAATCCTCATCAGTCGGCGGCCCTCTACGTGGACCCGAATGCTCCTGCAGGTCTGGCTCAGGCAGAACAACTGCACGGCAAAGAGATGAGCTACAACAATTACACCGACTCGGATGCTGCATGGCGTGCTGCATGGGATCATGAGCGTCCCTGTGTTGCGATTATCAAGCACGCTAATCCCTGTGGAATTGCAGTATCGGATGCATCTATTGCAGAAGCTCATCGCCTAGCCCATGCTTGTGATCCGGTATCTGCCTTTGGCGGCGTTATTGCTTCCAACCGCGAAGTCTCCGTGGAAATGGCGCAGCAGGTCTCAGAAATCTTCACTGAGGTTATTATTGCCCCTTCATATGAAGAAGGTGCTGTGGAGCTTCTTTCTCAGAAGAAGAACATTCGGATCCTGGTCGCACCAGCACCAGTACGGGACCAGAAAGAACAGCGTCAGATCTCCGGCGGCTTGCTAGTTCAACGTCGGGACCTCGTAGATGCTGAAGGCGATGCCCCAGAAAATTGGACGCTTGTTGCAGGTGAGGCTGCTACTCCTGAGCTACTTGCGGATCTGGAATTTGCGTGGCGTACCGTGCGTGCGGTCAAATCGAACGCTATCCTTTTGGCTCAGGATGGGGCGACCGTTGGCGTGGGCATGGGACAGGTTAACCGTGTCGACGCAGCTAAACTAGCGGTCGAGCGCGCTAATAGCCTAGCCGGGGAACAGCAGCGTGCTAAGGGGGCCGTTGCCGCATCGGATGCTTTCTTCCCCTTCGCGGATGGTTTTGAAGTTCTTGCTCATGCCGGTGTAAAAGCAGTAGTGCAGCCTGGCGGTTCTATCCGCGATGCTGAGGTTATCCAGGCGGCAGAGAAAGCCGGAGTGACAATGTACTTGACGGGTGCTCGCCACTTTGCGCATTAAAAAATAGGGGCTAAGCCGGTCTTGCAGACATCTCTTGGGAGGGGAAGATGTTTTAAGCAAGGCCGGTTTTGTTTTGCCGGAAAGCGGGGGAGGGGCAGTGGCGTGCTCACCTATGCGTGATTAGTATCACCCTTTTTAGGGTGTGAGAAAGTTTGATTCCGCGCGCACAGTCGCAGCACGTGGGGGTTTTGTTCATGCAATTGTGAAACCTGAGAAAATTCCCTCTAGGAAAGTTGATCTAGGTCATTTAGTCTTCTCGCTATGATCCAGAACACAGATGAGTGTGGGTTGATGGTATCCATGCAGAAAGTGAATAAGTACTTTGATCACTTTCATGCTTTGCGAGACATCAATCTTAATGTGCCCAGGGGGCAAGTCGTGGTGGTTCTAGGCCCCTCAGGCTCTGGAAAATCAACGCTTTGTCGCACCATTAACCGGCTCGAAACTATCGATAGCGGAGAAATTTTTATCGATGGGCATAAACTGCCGGAAGAAGGAAAAGAACTCGCAAGGTTGCGCTCCGAAGTCGGAATGGTGTTTCAGCAATTCAACCTTTTCCCGCATAAGACGATCCGCGAGAATATCACGCTCGGTCCCGTCAACGTGAAAAAACTGGGCAAAAAAGAGGCAAGTTTGCTGGCAATGCAGCTGCTGGAGCGCGTGGGGATTGCCAGCCAAGCCGATAAATTTCCAGCTCAGCTTTCTGGCGGACAACAGCAACGCGTCGCCATAGCGAGAGCGCTTGCTATGAAACCAAAAGTAATGCTTTTCGACGAACCCACCTCAGCGTTAGATCCAGAAATGGTTAATGAGGTTCTTGATGTTATGGCGGATCTAGCTCGCGAAGGCATGACGATGATCTGTGTTACCCACGAGATGGGGTTTGCCCGGAAAGCTGCAGATCGAGTGCTTTTTATGGCAGATGGTCTCATCGTGGAGGATTCGGTTCCGGAGTCCTTCTTTACTTCTCCGCAATCGGATCGAGCAAAAGATTTCCTAGGAAAGATCCTTTCCCATTAAGCCTCTTGAGGCCTTATTCCCTCTTCTATTTTTAAGGAAAGAAACAATGATACGCACGAGTACCCGCTTTCTTGGAGCCTCAGCTATAGCCCTGCTGTCAGCTACCACTCTCGCCGCATGCGGCGGTAACAATAACGATGGTGCCGGGCTCCTCGGCCATATTGAATCTGGCCAAGTCACTCTGGGAACTAAGTTTGACCAGCCCGGCCTGGGGATGAAAGAAGCAAGTGGGGGAATGTCTGGTCTTGACGTTGATATCGCACAGTACGTGGTCAATCACATCGCGGATACCAAAGGATGGAAGCACCCAGACGTGGAATGGCGCGAGACTCCCTCTGCGCAACGTGAAAGTCTCATTCAAAACGGAGAAGTTGACCTTATTGCAGCCACATACTCTATCAATAAGAGCCGCGCTGAAACAGTGAACTTTGGCGGTCCCTATCTGCTCACGCATCAGGCGCTATTGACACGAAAAGATGATGCTGGGATTAAAGAAGTAAAAGACCTAGAACATGGCAAGATTCTATGTTCGGTCTCTGGCTCCACACCTGCTCAAAAAGTGAAGGAATCTCTACCTGGTGTGCAGCTTCAAGAATATGACACCTACTCTTCCTGCGTTGAGGCCTTACGCCAAGGAAATGTGGATGCGTTGACCACTGACGCAACCATCCTTAACGGATATGCCCAGCAAAACGAAGGCTCCTTCAAGGTCGTAGAGATGTTTAAGGAGGATCAAACCCCCTATACGGATGAATACTATGGTATTGGGCTGAAAAAAGACGATGCAGAAGCTACCAAAGCCGTAAATGAGGCTCTGAACCAACTTAATTCGTCTGGTGAATTTGAAAAGCTAGTCAAGAAGAACCTTGGAGATGCCGCAGCTGGCGTGGCAACCGCTAAGCCTGGTGACCTCACGTTTATCAAATAATGATTTCTTTTCCTTAACCAGGAAGGCATAATCTCATGGACGCCATGTGGTCTCAACTAGGGCCTGCTATCCTTCCCGCATTTTGGGCAACCATTAAGCTCACAGCGTTGGCAGCTATGGGCGCGATGGCGTGTGGGACTCTGCTCACCGCCATGCGGGTGTCACCTGTGCGCATTCTTCGCACGCTAGCAGCACTGTACGTAAATACAGTGCGCAATATTCCTCTGACGTTGGTAGTTCTCTTTTACTCTTTCGGACTCTACCAAACGCTCGGATTATCGTTAGCCAGTAGAGAAAGCGCAACCTTTTTGGCTGATAATAACTTCCGTTTGGCCACTTTGGGCTTCATTCTTTACACCTCTGCGTTTGTCTCTGAGTGCTTGCGTTCAGGAATAAACACTGTTGATTTTGGACAAGCAGAAGCCGCTCGGTCCCTAGGACTAAGTTTTTCCCAGACCTTTAATAAGATTATTTTCCCTCAGGCCATTCGAGCGGCCATTGTTCCGTTGGGAAACACCTTGATCGCGTTAACCAAAAACACCACGATTGCTTCGGTCATCGGTGTAGGGGAGGCGTCACTGCTGATGAAGGAGGTCATTGAAAACCACGCAAGTCAGCTCTTTGTGATCTTTGGTTGTTTTGCTTTAGGTTTTATGGCCCTTACCTTGCCCATGAGGTACTTCCTTGGTGCATTATCTACCCGTATGGCGGTGAAAAAATGAGTGTGCGTGCGACAGTGCTTTATGACGCCCCCGGGCCCAACGCTTTACGTAGAAACGCACTATATACGGTTCTTACTGTCATAGTAGCTATTGCTCTTATCGGCTGGGTGTTGGTTGCCCTGCACTCTAAAGGACAGCTCGATGCTGTGAAGTGGGCTCCTTTTATAGACCCAAGGACATGGAATACTTATTTGCTTCCTGGCCTTGTTGGGACGCTTAAATCGGCGTTTTCCTCTGTGATTCTTGCAATCATTTTAGGGGTGCTACTCGGACTGGGGAGGCTCTCCAGACGCCGATCGCTCCGCTGGATATGCGCGGCGATAACAGAATTTTTCCGGGCAGTTCCGGTGCTACTGCTGATTATTTTTAGCTATCAAGCACTTGCAATGTACAAAGTAGTGCCGCCGCGGGAGCTGGCATTCACCGCAGTGGTGTTTAGTTTGACCATGTATAACGGGGCCGTTATTGCCGAAATTCTGCGTGCCGGAATCCGCGCCCTTCCTAGGGGTCAAACAGAGGCTGCGCAAGCGCTAGGGCTGGGGCACTGGCAAACGATGCAGAAGATCCTTTTGCCTCAGGCGGTAGCTGCGATGCTTCCAGCGCTTATCGCTCAGGCTGTTATTGCGCTTAAAGACTCCGCGTTGGGTTATCAGATTGGTTATGTGGAGATTGTTCGCCAAGGAATCCAGTCATCGGCGACCAATAGGAATTATTTGCCGTCGTTGATAGTTGTCGCGATTCTCATGATTCTTATTAATTATTCCCTGACAGTGCTAGCGGAACGCGTTGAGCGCCAGCTCCGCGCAGGCAGAGCCCGCCGCAATATATTGGCCAAAGTTCCGGAACATCCGCACCAGGGGCTCACTACTAAAGACAATGCTTATGCCGATTGGCATGACCCAGGGCATCAGGAGATCAAAAATCCAGCTGAATAAGATTTAAAAGATTGTGCTGCATGTCAATGAGCATTTGCTCGGCAAACATGTATTCAAAGCGGTAGCCTCAGTTATTATGCATACTGATTCTCTCGAACTTGCTGGTCCTGCGATTCTCTTTGCTCCAGCTGATCGTGCCGAAATCATCCCAAAGGCCGCAGAACGTGCTGATTTAGTGATCCTGGACCTAGAAGACGGTGCTGGAGACGTTAACCGGGAATCTGCATACCAAAATATTAAAAATGCACATCTTGATCCAGCAACCACCTTTGTTCGGGTGGTGGGTCCTTCCGATGAGCATTATCATCAGGACATCGCTTTTGTAAGGGAAACGGAATACCGTAACGTTATCGTTCCTAAGGTCGGGACCCGGTTGCCTAAGAACCTAGATGGCTTTAACGTGGTCCCTATCATTGAGACTCCCGCGGCATTAATCAATATTCAGCACTTTGCTGAGCATCCGCTTGTAGTCGGGCTATATTGGGGTGCCGACGACTTAACAATAGGGCTTGGGGGCGCGTACTCGCGGCAGCGTAATGACGAACCCACTCCCGGGCGTTACAGAGAGACCATGGCGTATGCGCGTTCACAGACATTGATTCATGCTGCAGCAGCAGGAAAATGGGCGATGGACGCCGTCTATCAGGATTTCTCTGATCAAGACGGGCTTTACCTAGAGGCTTTAGACTCGGCGCGGATGGGGTTCGCGCTTTACCCTTGCATTCACCCTCGACAAGTGGAAGTGGTAAGACGAGCCTTTTATCCGGGGGAAGAACAAATTACATGGGCGCGGCGGATCGCTGAGGAATCCCAGCGACATTCTGGAGCATTTAAGCTTGATGGAGAAATGGTGGATACGCCTCTCATCACCTTGGCTTTTAACCTGCTTAATCGCATAAAAGAATAAAAGGCGCTAGAGGGATTAACCACTGGCGCCTGGGAAAGAAAATTAAGCTTCAGAATGCTTCTTGTCTACGGCGGCTAGGAGCTCCATCGTACGTTCTACCCGGTCTACGGGGAGCTCGGCGCCTACGACGGCGAGGGCGGCGTCGGCAAGCATAATAGCCAAAGACGGCAGGCTATCGTTCTTAAGCGGTTCTGGGACAATGCCATTGTTTGGCCGCATCTCAATGACAGACACTGCGATATGGAAGGGGAGATCAACCCGAGGGTCATCGGAGCCAGCGATTTCTGCGGCGATATCGTGGAATATTTGCCGCAGTTGGGTACGCTGCGCGTGGTATTCAGAGAATTCGGGTGATGCCGCAACAGGGAGCTGGTAAAGCCTGCCCACATTCCACCGAGTGGATAACAGCAGGCGGCATTCGGCGGCAGTAAGGGCCCACAAACGTAGTGGTGCGGGGACCTCGGCCTCACCTAAATCGGCAGCTAATACAGTGGAAGGCTCAACTGTGGAGTTAAGCAGAGTGAGAAATATTTCAGTTTTAGAAGGAAAGTGGTAGTACAAAGAGGCTTGTCGGATACCGACTGCGTCTGCAATTTGGTGAGTGGAGGTCGTAGCAAATCCTTGGACAGTAAAAAGCTCCGACGAGGCATCCAAAATCTCTTCGCGTGCCGTGCTGCCACGGCGACGCGGGCTATTTTTCCGAGGGCGTCCAACAGCTCCTGCCATGTGATTGCGCACTCTCCTTCCTTTTCCCTGGGTGCTGTGTCTCTGTGGCACAGGACCAACAGGTTAGTTTATACACTAAGCCGAAAAGAAACCTAGCGGGATAACTAATTATGGCTAGTTTATTTTTGGCAGGGGATGCTCGCAGAGCGTTAATGCCTTTCTAGCAGGAAAAACTAAACTAGTTGCACATCATATTCGGCAGCGAGCACGCGGGCTACATCTGACACCATTCGAGACGAAGCCCCAAAAATACTGCGCTGAATCGCAGGGAGGGTATCTACAGTTGTTTTGTGGGAATGAACGCGGTCCGTCCACCGCTTGAACTGGAGATCAAGACCGCTCTCCCACGCTTGGCGGAGGAAATCCGCCTGAGTTTGTGACAGGAGGCCGGCTTCTACGCCAGCGTTAATTCGACGGCGCGTGGAGACCTCCGTGGAACCAGCTGCAACACTAGCCCAACGCGCGATGGCAATGATCGGGTATAAGAGGTCTTGACGTACATCAACAGGAACGTCCTTGTCGGGAAGCCCCTCATGAAGGCGTAACGCTGGTGGACGCTGATTGATGGCGTCGATAAGCAAAAGCCTGTGATCTGCGTGAGTAATGACTTCCTGTAAGCACCAAGAACCCGCGTCTGCAAAGATAGCAAGTTCCGGTCCGTCTGCGTTGGCAATCATTCCGCACCATTCGCTCTTGGAACGAGGTTGGTGCCCAAAGCGGGTTTGCTCGGTGATCAGGCCGACATTGGTGAGTAGGGAATCAAGTTCTGCCGTAGTCACTTCATCAGAGCCAACAGTGAGCCACTTGATGGGGGAAGCGGGTAACGCATCGCCACGGCCGATAGCGCCAGTGAGAACAATCTGGGCGCCCCCGGTGATCTCTGCTATCCCTTCGCTGTGCAGTACATCAGAGACGAGTCGAGAGAACCACTCGATAAGCGCTTGGGGGCGTTCACCGTGCGCGATTGCATTACGCACCAGATCTTGGCCTTCAGTTAAGAGGCCTCGTGCTGTAGGTGCGTCAGCGCATTGTGGCGCTAGCTCGGAAAGCTCGGTTAAGGACTCGTGCATTAAGGGGCCTCCCAACGTGTAAGGACTACACAACTAAAATACCAGTCGCAAACTTTTCAACGTTCTAGGGCAAGGCTTTCTTGCAACACAAACGGCCTTTTCCGTGCTCAACGCCGATATCTGATATACGGCAAAGCGCCCACCCGAATAAACGGATGGGCGCTTAGGCTGTCATCGCACTAGGGGAGAAAACCCCAGAGCGTGTTGTTTGTTCTCCCAGTCGATTTAGCGGCTGGTGAACGGCAGGAGAGCCATCTCGCGAGCGTTCTTAACCGCAGTTGCAACCTGACGCTGCTGCTGCGGAGTAAGTCCGGTCACACGACGTGAGCGGATCTTGTGGCGATCGGAGATGAACTGGCGAAGGGTGTTGATATCCTTGTAGTCCACCTTCTCGATGCCTGCGGCCTTGAGAGGGTTCTTCTTGGGGCGGCGGGACTGCTCCATCCGCGCCTTCTTCATGTTATTGTGCTTCATTGAAAACTCCCTGATTACCAGCTGGACTTACGGACGCCCGGAAGCTCACCACGGTGAGCCATCTCGCGCATACGGACACGGGATACACCGAACTTACGCAGAAAGCCGCGGGGGCGTCCATCGCGTGAGTCGCGGTTGCGGACACGTGCTGGAGAAGCATCGCGAGGCTGACGGTTCAGCTCGAACTGTGCGTCCATACGGTCCTCATCAGAGGTATTCGGGTTCTTGATGATTGCCTTGAGCTCGTTACGGCGCTCCGCGTAGCGGGCGACGATTTCCTTGCGCTGCTCGTTCTTGGCGATCTTGGACTTCTTAGCCATAGATTATCGCTCCTCGCGGAATTCGACGTGCTTGCGGACCACCGGATCGTACTTCATCAAAGAGATGCGATCGGGGTTGTTTCGCTTGTTCTTACGGGTGACATAGGTGTAACCGGTGCCAGCCGTAGACTTCAGCTTGATGATCGGACGGATATCGTTACGTGCCATCTTTTAGATCTTCTCCCCACGTGCGCGAATCTTTGCAACCACGGACTCAATGCCATCGCGGTCGATGACCTTAAGGCCCTTGGTGGAAACATTCAGGGTGATGGTACGGCCCTCAGAGGGCAGGTAGAACTTACGACGCTGCACGTTGGGGTTCCAACGGCGAGACGTGCGTCGGTGCGAGTGCGAGACCGACTTGCCGTAACCCGGCTTGCGTCCCGTAACCTGGCAAATAGCCGACATAGGTTTCTTTCTCCTAGCCGCCCACGTTCAACCTGCAGCTGCGCCGCTCCATAAAGATATGGGGCGCTGCCAGTGCTGACGGGGCGATAAACGAACAATTTCGACAACAGCAAGAGACAACCATACCGGTCCGGGGCTGAATTACCTAATTCTCTGTGGTGTAAGCAATGTGGGTCACATTTTCTCTATAACTCTCATTGTCGGTGTGTGTTTATAGATACTGCTATATAGCTATTCTTTATATGGCCATTGTTGCTATGCGCCTATTTAATGGCATTAGATCTGGGTTGTGCTGGAAACCCTGCCGGAATGGTCTACGGAATGGCCAATATTGGAAAATTTCCTATTTTTGGGGGTGCATAGTAGAGTGTTTCAAGTTGTCCTACTCCCTTGTGGAGATGGTCGATATCGCGAACCCAACTCAGGCACGATCTCTGCCAAGGTAAGTTGTCGTTGTTATTAAGTGATAATGACGCTTTTGGCCTGTGAAGATGCGGAGAACCGACCTGAAGTTTCAATCCTGAGGGAATCGAGAGCTATGAAGAAAGACATTCATCCTGACTACCACCCGGTAGTTTTTCAAGATGCAGGTACTGGTCACCAGTTCCTGACTCGTTCGACCGCTTCTAGCGACCGTACGGTTGCATGGGAAGACGGCAACGAGTACCCGCTGATCGTCGTGGACGTCACCAGCGAGTCTCACCCATTCTGGACCGGTGCACAGCGCGTTATGGATACGGCTGGCCGCGTCGAGAAGTTCCAGCGTCGTTTCGGTGGCATGGCCCGCCGTAAGAAGAAGGCTTAAGAGGAGGGTTAGAGAAAAATGGCAGTACCAAAGCGTCGTATGTCCCGCGCAAATACGCACTCTCGTCGTTCCCAGTGGAAAGCTGATAACGTTGCTCTTCAGGAAGTGAAGATCGACGGCCAGACCGTGCGTATCCCGCGCCGTCTGGTAAAAGCAGCTCAGCTTGGTCTCGTTGAGGTTGAGCAGTTCTAGTAGAGCTGTTGGTCACTCTTTGACCGCTTAGGGCCGACTCCAAGTTCCGGAAGTCGGCTCTTTTTGTATATATAAAGATTCACAGGTGGTTCTGGGTGAGGCTTAAGCATCATCCTAAGACGGAAAGGCACAATAGGACATATGAAAATTGTTGTGGTGGATGACGAACAAGCGGTTCGTGAATCCCTGCGTCGGTCGTTGTCCTTCAACGGATACGACGTATTCCTCGCTGAAGATGGTGTTCAAGCTCTTGAAGTAATCGAGAAAGAGCAACCGGAACTTGTCATTCTTGATGTCATGATGCCTCGGATGGACGGCCTTGAGGTCTGCCGCACTCTGCGCAGTGCTGGAGACGACCGTCCTATCTTAGTCCTCACTGCCCGTGACGGGGTCTCTGATCGTGTAGCTGGTCTGGATGCCGGAGCAGATGATTATCTTCCTAAGCCTTTCGCTTTGGAGGAATTGCTTGCTCGGGTTCGGTCTTTGCTACGCCGTGCAGCTGCTGACGCAGTCGGTGGACCCAGCCAGGGAGAGCTCACCTTTGATGATCTTAAGCTGAACCCAGACACCCGCGATGTAACCCGTGGGGGACGGCATATTAGCTTAACCCGTACAGAGTTTGCGCTGCTACAGCTGCTGATGGCTAATGCACGTCGAGTTCTCAGCCGCTCAACAATTCTTGAGGAAGTCTGGGGTTACGATTTCCCAACTTCAGGTAATGCTCTTGAGGTGTATATCGGTTACCTGCGTCGCAAGACTGAATCTGAGGGCGAGCCCCGCCTGATTCACACTGTACGCGGCGTTGGTTATGTTTTGAGGGACACTGCACCGTGATCCTTCGACGCCCCGAATTTAGCTTGGGGTCAGATTCCTCAAGCATTCTGGGCGTAGATGACCGTCCTAAGACTGTCACCGGAAGTGATACTCCGCTAAAGTGGCGGATTACTTTGCTCACAGCTTCAATGGTGGCGATTGCCGTTGGAATGATGATGATCGCTGCCTACTGGAGCGTGTCTGCGGCATTGCGTGGATCAGTAGATAACTCCTTGGACGCTAAAGCATCTGCGATGTTGGAGCGTTCTACTGATCCTGCCTTCTTCAATTCCCTGGAATCTGAAGTCGAGCGTTTTAAGAATTACAATCCGGATACTCGCATTTCTATCTCCGCTCCAGGATGGACTCATGCAGTAGGCGATAAGCTTCCAGTCCTTTCTGAAAAGGCTCAGACTGAAGGCTATCGGGTGAGCACAGTGAGCGGGGAGCGCGTGTTAGTAAAGCGCTCTAATATCGGTGCAACGGTAATGCTGGCGCGAGATATGACGCAGACTAACCGGATGATTACTACTTTAGGTATTGCTCTTCTCGTAGTGGCAGGTCTTGGTGTGCTTCTTGCCTTTGGTACAGGAGTAGTGGTGTCTTCGACTGTGTTTCGTCCGATTTCTCGTTTACGCAATGCAGTCCGATACATTACGGAAACGGATGATCTACGTCCTATTGAGGTCTCGGGTAACGATGAGATCGCGCAGTTGGCTAATAATTTCAACGAGATGTTGGAGGCCTTGCGCAAGTCGAGGCAACGGCAAACTGAATTGGTTGCAGATGCCGGACATGAACTAAAGACCCCTCTTACTTCTATGCGCACCAACATTGAATTGCTGATGATGATGCAGAATTCGGATAGCCACCGGGTTTCCTTAGAAGATAAGCGGGCACTTCAGGGAGATGTGATTGCTCAGATGGAAGAGCTCTCTACTCTCATCGGGGATCTGGTAGATCTGGCACGCCAGGACACACCAGAAAAAGCCCTGGAAGAAGTGGATTTGGTTGATGTTATCGATGCCTCATTGGCGCGAGTCCGTCGTCGTCGCTCGGATGTTGAGTTTGAGATGTCTACGATTCCTTGGTACCTCGATGGCGATAGCTTTGCTTTAGGGCGAGCTATTCTTAATCTCTTGGATAACGCTGCTAAATGGTCTCCTAAAGGCGGCACCGTTCGCCTGAATATGGAACAGCATGACGCTCATACTGTGTGCATCATGGTTGCCGATTCCGGTCCGGGAATTCCCGTTGAAGACCGTGAGAAGGTCTTTGATCGTTTTTATCGTTCAGTGCAGGCTCGATCAACTCCGGGCTCGGGGCTTGGTCTAGCAATTGTTCAATCGACGATTGAACGCCACGGTGGGTCTATCGTTGCTGGGGAATCTGAAGACGGTGGAGCATTGATGACTGTTCTTCTCCCTGGATTCCCTGACGATGATGAGCTTTCCGAATACCGGAAACAGTTGATTCAACGCTCGGGAAAAATGCCTTCGACGCTGGAAGAAATGCGCCGGTTACGGCATGCAAAACATCCAGAACGTCGAGGAAAGAGTTAACTAAACCGGATAGATTTCCCCGTAAATAGAATCTGCTCACACAGGGCTTGGCCGAGAACGTCAAGCCCTGTTGGCGTATTTTGTCGCGACTATTCTGAGGAATGGGCAGCATATTCTCTCACAGGAAACTTGCAGTCTTTCTAGATTCATTCACCAGACGGGTACCAGATACAGCGCAGTTTGTGGTTGCATAGTTGTCATCATGACTAATCAATTTGGCACCGATAACACTAATAACTCTGACCGCGACCCTCGCACTGCAATGAACAACAGCGAGCAGAATCCACAAACTGGACAAAATAATAGCTATCAACCCAATCCTTATATTGGGGGCAACTCAGAGAAGCCAATGCCTACGCATGAGACTCGGGAATTTGATCGAGTTCACAACCCCTATGCTGTCAATGCTTCTTCAACTACTGGTGGTCCTGCCGTATCGAACACGGCACCCGAGGGGGCCACAGGCGGAGGAGCCGCCCACTCTCAGGGCTTCTCACAGGGAGTACCGCAACACATGTTGGGCGATGAGCCGCCAGTGATGGAACAACCTGTTAAGGAGAAAAAGGCAATCGGATTGGGCGCTGCAACGGCACTTGCGTTAGTCGCAGCGGTAGCAGCTGGGTCTATTACTGGCGTTTATGCTTCAAAAGTAAATACTGGCAGTACTAAATCTACCGTTGTGGAATCCCTAAAACAGCCTGTCGCCGATACCACAAATAAAACTGCTCCTGCAGGCTCAGTGCAGTCGGTAGCTTCTCAGGTTCTGCCTTCTGTGGTGTCTATCATGGTGACCTCGGAGGCAGGAGTTTCCGAAGGCTCTGGCTCTATTATCTCGGAAGACGGTTATGTTATGACCAATAACCATGTGGTGGCGCAGGCCAACTCAAACCGAGCTAAAGTTTCTGTGACCATGAATGATGGCTCTACTCACGACGCTGAATTTGTCGCGGGCGATCCCAATACTGATGTGGCAGTGATAAAGATTAAGGGCGCATCGGGGCTACCGGTGATGAATTTTGGTGATTCGAGCAAACTGCAAGTGGGACAACAAGTTGTTGCAATTGGTTCTCCTCTTGGATTATCCGCAACGGTGACTTCCGGCATCGTTTCGGCTCTTAACCGTCCTGTGCGCGCTGGCGGATCTGAGACTGGGCAGTCTTCGCTTATCGACGCAGTCCAAACCGATGCCGCAATTAACCCAGGTAACTCCGGAGGCCCCCTTGTAGATTCCGAGGGCAAGCAGATCGGCATAAATTCTGTTATTGCGTCTTTAAGTCAGCGACAGTCGCAGTCAGGTGCTCAGGCAGGATCTATTGGGCTTGGCTTTGCTATCCCCTCTAATTTTGCACGACGTGTCGCTGCGCAGTTGATTGAGACAGGCAAGGCTACACAGCCGATGATTGGCATTCAGTTAGTCTCTAATGCACGGGTCAAGGGCGCCGTTATCGCAGACGTAACGGAAGGCGCTCCAGGAAGTAAAGCAGGCTTAAAGCCTGGTGAAATCATCACCAAGATCAACGGCCGTGTTGTGGATAGCGCAGACGCGCTTATTGCCGCAGTGCGTAGCAGTGATTTTGGTTCCACGGTTAAACTGACAGTAGTTGATGAAAACGGCGAGAATTCACGATCTGTAGACGTGACGCTGACTAGTGAGTAGTTTTAAACCAAGGAGTTATGAGCAGGCTCCTAGCCTCTTTCCCTCAATCGCTACATGATTGCGTTGAACGTTTTCTCTGTAAGAAAGGCCATAATGAGCACAACTATTGATGGAATCCCCACACCAGAGCTCATTAATCGCGATATTTTAGATATCGGCGAGCCTGATGAGGAGTTTTTTCGTGCACATGAGGCTGAAGACACAGTATTTTTTGATGCACCCCGTCGCGCTTTAGTAGTACTGGTCAGCGACCATACTATTAGCTCAGGTGAAGATACTGGCCGACTTCTTACAGAGTTGCTGACTGAGGCTAGCTTTAGCGTTGACGGGATAGTGTCCGTAAAATCAAAGGAGACACAAATCCGCAAAGCTATTGAGACCGGCGTGGTCGGGGGAGTAGATCTGGTACTCACAGTAGGTGGTACGGGTGTCGGCCCTCGTGACAGAACTCCTGAAGCTACACGGGATGTGCTGGATCAAAACGTGCCGGGTATCGCGCAGGCTTTGAGATCCTCTGGCTTAGCCTGCGGCGCGGTAGATGCTTGCGTATCTCGTGGAATTTCCGGGGTATCAGGCTCGACGGTAATTGTGAACCTCGCGCCTTCCCGGGCAGCGATTAGGGACGGCATGGCCACCCTGGCTCCTCTTGTCCACCACCTGATTAACCAACTACGCAGCTACTCTGTTGATTAAGCGGAAGAACTAAAATGCTGGAGCGGAAACGTCGGCGGGTTTTTAAAGCGTCGCCGGCTAAAGATTATGATCGGCACGCAGATTCGGCGTCGCACAATCTTGGGGCAATTGATAGTACTGATGATGAGCGGTTTGTGTCATTAGACGGAGAACCCTTACCGCTTAGCCATGCTGATATGAGTTTTTGGAAAGAACAAGAGCCGCCGCATTACGGGACACAATAACTACAGAGAAGTGGGAGCCGGCTAGTAAGTCGGCTCCCACTTCTCTGTAGTTTGTCTACTCGCTTAGAAAATTACCGTTTCTTTGGGTTTTCAATAGATCACGGATCTCTTCAAGCAGCTCTGCCTCGATAGAAGCTGGAGCCTCTTTTTCTTCTTGGATGCCTTTGCGCCTAGCTGCCATCTCATTGAGCTTGTTCATAGGAGCAACAAGTATGAAGTACACAACTGCTGCAATGATGAGGAAGTTAATTGCTGCGGTGATAACAGCGCCGAAGTCTAGGAAAGTGGCCTCATTGCCGGAGCGGATGTGGAAGCCGAGACCCGAAACATCTGCACCACCGAGGGAGGCGATCAAGGGGTTGATCAAGTGATTGGTAAATGCAGTAACGATTGCGGTGAACGCAGTGCCGATGACAACAGCGACTGCCAACTCGACTACGTTTCCACGGAGAATAAAGTCTTTAAAACCTTTGAGCATGATTCCTCTTTTCAAAAATCGACTCTGCTCAGGCTAATGGAAATGCCGATAGTCTTCTACCGTATGCGCTTGATGGCGATCCTTTTAGCGGTTTTGAGTCCGTGTTCCGGTGATAATAACTGACATAGGTTTTATTAATGTTACTGCGGCGACTAGCTGGGCCTCAGGCTTAGGAAAAGCAATGAGGGCGCTGTAATCAATGTTGTTTTGCTTATTCGAGCTCGGATCGGGAACGAATATTACTAGTCCACCTGCAGCGACAACGGAACTGGAATCTGGAGTGGATTCAGAAGCGACTAAATCTACGCGGTCCCCAGGGTGTAGTAGCTGACTGAGATTCGGCTGAGCGAGTCGGACGGGGACCAAGTTAAGTTCTTCCCCGCGATCCATTGATATGTTTTTGATCACACTAGTGATGTCTTGGGGAGGGGGTAAAAAGTCGGTTTTTACTGCAATGGAACCACGTGGACGTGCGGAAATGGCAATTCTGCGAGTGGTCTTGTCAGTTCCTAGGGGAAAAATCTTCTGTGATGGGCTGGGTGCGGCGTGGGGATGGGCATTATCGCGTTGATAGGAAAACCGTATGTCCTCTTCCTGAGTTATTGCGTGGTTAGGGAGTAAATGGGTGGGGATAGAAAAAGCCTGTAGGTCTTTCTCTGTAATAACCTCGCCGAGGTGAATATCTCGACGGTATTGGAATACCGTTGTATGGGGTTCATGATGTTGGCGCATGGTTATTACAGCGGCAAGCACGCAGAGCAAGCAGGCGAAAAGTCGGCGTAAAAGTATGCTTCGCCGAAAACTTGGGGTTCGCAATATCGCCAAAAAGGAAGTCATGCCCTATTTGACTGTTTATTGGCGGGTGCTGGTTCCTGAGGGGGTGATGATGAAGTCAGTGCGCGCGTCGTGGGACTCGTGGGGGATAGCGGGGTCTATCTCGGAATCGAAGAGCAGCGCGACGGTAGGGGTACGGGAGTCTTCCAAGGCTCGGTCGTAATATCCAGCGCCTTTGCCAATACGTATTCCTTCGGGCGTAGCCCCGAGGGCTGGAACGACGATAAGGTCCAAGGTAGGCAAGATATCGTGGCTATGTTTATATGGCCCCTGAGGTTCGAGAATTCCTAAAGCTCCAGGTCTAAGTGAACCTGGATGTGTGTATTGGCCCCATTCTAAGATTCCATGGGGGCGGGAGACCGGTAACCATAGAGTTATACCGAGATTGAAAAGTGCCGTCACTAGTCCCTCCCCACCTGGTTCTTGCTGGTCCGCGCAGTAGGCTGCAAGCTTTGTGGCGCCTAGATTCTTTACCAAAACAGCTAGGTGTTCCTTAATTGCGTTGTTAAAGCTTTCCCGTTGTGAGAGGCGAAGTTGCTGGCGCGCGAGAGAGAGTTCCCGGCGTTTCTGTTGCTTCTGGGAGGCAAGATCCTGTGCTTTATCGGCATCGAACTGTCCAGCTGGCATGGAGTACATGCTAGCGCAGGGACGTGGAAAAGCTATCCGTTTTCCATAAAACAGTGAAAGTGCAAAGAAACTTCTTTATCTCAGGTGGCGGAACTAGGGAGAGGTGGATACCGGATGTACTCTTATCTGCATGAAGCAGCCTCAAGAAGCTCAAGACAGTACGCGCGTCGCGGTGAAGACTGTCATCGTTCCTGCTGCTGGCATGGGAACGAGATTCCTTCCTGCCACAAAAACGGTTCCTAAAGAACTGTTACCAGTGGTAGATACCCCAGGCATTGAACTGATTGCAGAAGAAGCAGCTCAGTTGGGGGCAACTCGACTCGCAGTAATTACGGCTCCTAATAAGCAGGAAGTCATGGAGCACTTTAAGCGATTCCCAGTGTTGGAAGAGACCCTACAAAGCCGGGGCAAAACCGAACAATATGAAAAAGTTGTTCATGCCTCTGAGCTTATTGCGCCAGTTTCCGTAGTGCAGGAAAAGCCGCTCGGCCTTGGGCATGCTGTTGGCATGGCGGAATCAGTCCTTGATCCTGATGAGGATGCCGTAGCAGTCATGCTTCCCGATGATCTAGTGCTTCCGCGGGGCGTTGTGGAGAAGATGGTCGAGGTACGCGAGCAACTAGGCGGATCCGTGTTGTGCGCCTTTGAAGTGCCGGAGGAAGAAGTCTATAACTACGGTGTCTTTGAGATCGATGAGAGTGCATATGATGGCCCTCATCACGTCAAAAAAGTCAAAGGAATGGTAGAAAAACCCTCTGTAGAAGAGGCTCCTTCAAATTTTGTGGCTACCGGCCGCTATTTGCTCGATCGGGCTATTTTTGATGCACTCCGTAGAATTACCCCGGGTGCTGGCGGTGAGCTGCAACTCACGGATGCCATTGATTTGCTTATCGACGAAGGCCATCCTGTGCATATTCTTGTGCATGACGGGAAGCGTCATGATCTTGGCAACCCCGGGGGATACATACCGGCTGTTGTTGATTTTGGGTTGCGCGATCCAGCGTATGGGCCGCACTTAAAGAAGGTCCTCCGAAAGATTTTGGAAGAACACGGCGCATAACCTATCAGGTAAATCTGCGGTGTTGATGAAAACCGATTGCCTCAGCTAATCAGAAAATTGAGACAATCGGTGCGACTTCTTAAACCAACGTCAACTAAAGTTGTAAGGATGTAAAAGAATATTCCGGCTCGCTTTGGGCTTCCGCGCTCAGATATGGTGGTAAAACGCTACGTCTGCGATAGAGAACGCAAAAGGCAGTTTGACGGCCAAAAAAGGTATGGGGAATATTTGCAAGTCACGGTGCTAAGGAGTAGAAGTGCGCACAGTTGAGCAGCAGCTAGCCCTCGTTACGGAGGCAGCAGTTGCGCCTGAGCCGGTGCGAATTGCAATCGCTGAGGCCCTAGGGCTCATGTGCGCCGAGGAAGTGCAGGCGACTCGAGCGCTACCCAACTTTAACCAAGCAGCTATCGACGGCTACGCGGTGCGAGCCGTAGACGTCGGGGGCGAACGCGGACTTGGCAAGGCTCCTGAACCCAGACCGGTACCTACGGAAACTTCTCTGCCCGTGGTCGGAGAAGTGGCCGCAGGATCGCAGCGCCCGCTACGCCTACAACCCAAACAGGCGGTGCGAGTGCATACAGGTGCACCCCTTCCCACCCTTTCAGACGCCGTGATCCCCTTAGAGTGGACTGATTGCGGGCGGAAGCGGGTGACTGCCAATAGGCCTGTACGCTCAGGAGAATTTGTACGCAAAGTGGGTGACGATATCCGTCCTGGAGATGTGGCTGTAAGCTCTGGCGCAATTCTAGGACCGGCTCATATTGGTCTTCTTGCCGCTGTCGGACGCTCTAAGGTCCTGGTCTATCCGCGTCCTCGTATGTCGGTTATTTCGGTGGGGCATGAGCTCGTGGACATTGATAGGGAACCCAGCCTCGGCCAGGTTTTTGATGTCAACTCTTATGCACTTGCTGCGGCAGGCCGCGACGCAGGGGCAGATGTGCACCGTGTTGGCATTGCTGCGGGGGAGCCTCGAAGGCTGCGCGAGATCGTGGAATCTCACATGATGCGCAGTGAGATTATTGTGATTTCGGGCGCGGTCGGAGGATCTGGGGCGGAGGAAATACGCCGTGTCCTCAGCGACTTAGGCGATATAGATACAACGCGAGTTGCTATGCATCCTGGCTCTGTTCAGGGCTTTGGATTGCTTGGTGATCATCAAATTCCAGTATTTCTCTTGCCCAGCAATACCGTCTCTGCACTCGTGATTTTTGAGATGTTTATTCGCCCTGTGGTGCGATTGAGCCTGGGCAAACGGAATGCGCAACGCCGGACGGTGAAAGCACGCGCTCTTAACTATGTAGGCTCAAAGCTCGGACGCAGAGGCTTTATCAGAGCGCGTCTTATGCGTGACGCGGAAACACAGGACTATCTGGTGGAGGCACTAGGGGGAGCCGATGGTACTCCTGCGCATCTGTTGGCGGGATTGTCTGAGGCTAATGCCATGATCAAGATTCCAGAGAACGCAGCGGATGTTAGACCTGGCGATATCGTTGAAGTTATCTTTCTGTCTCAGAACCGCTAGGAAATAGCAGAACCCGCCCATGTCCTTTTTGCTTAATCGTTTTGGGCGCCCGCATCGTCCTGCGCGCGGCCCCGTCGACCCCGTACACCCCGGCTGGGGCGAATACACAGAGACTCTTGTGCTTCCTGGAGATTCTGCGACTCAAGAAAAGTCGGTGCGGCTTCGACCGTTGCAGCTTAGCGACGGTGCCGCCTGGCGTATGATGCGGCTTTCCGACCGAGAGATCCTTGAGTCGGTGGAACCCACAGTTGTGGACTCGTGGGAAACCGCGCATTCGTCGCGCATGTGGCGGAGTTTCTTCTTCTCTATAAAGCAGCTTGCAGATATGGGCAGTGCGGTACCTTTTGTGATCGAGGTCGAAGGAAAATTTGTAGGGCAGCTTACGCTAGGCGGGATTCAGCATGGTGCTATTTCTGAATGCTGGATAGGGTACTGGGTGCATAGCTCCTATGCAGGGCAAGGAATTGCCACTGCTGCATGTGGCTTGGGGGTGGATCACGCTTTTAAGCGAGTAGGCGTGCATAGAGTAACGGCCACTTTTTTGCCGGAAAACGTGGCTTCCCGCAAAATTCTTGAGGCTAACGGTTTTAGGGAAGAAGGGTATCTACAGCGTAACTTGCATATTTTTGGTGAGTGGCGTGATCACTTCCTTGTGGCGCTCACCAATGATGAGTTCAGCCAGGATGCGGTTACTCGCTTGATTCACGCGCGCGGTTACCGGCGTGCCTCCTCCTAGCCGCCAGATAAAGCGATACTCTGGAGGACTACAAGTTGAACGTGGGCTTACTTTGATCTGCGATCATCCCACTGGTCGCTCACTCTACCTTTGAGCATTGTGCGCAGGGTAGAACATGGCCTATCGCTGCACATCGTCCAACTCATCGAAAGGCAAACCCCGTGTCCGGAACCGTGGTCATCGTCCTCATCGTCTTGGTGTGGTTGTTTGTGCTGGCACCCTGGCTGCTTCGTAGCCAGAAGCCCATTAGAAAGGCCGGCGAGGCCTTCGACGACACTCGAGTTGTTTACGAGGGCGGAAGCAAAGAGCTGCAGGGGAAGCGTCGTCCCCGCGTAAAGTCCAGCGACGTGCGAGCGCATCACTTTGACTTCCACGAGGAGGAAGAAAAGTATGAACTTGTGCAAGCGGATGAGTTTGAAGATGTCTTGATCGACGAACCCTCCGATAAAACGCTGGGTTCTATCTTTACTAACGCCGCCGGAAAATTTTCTTCCAAGCAGAACAAGACTCATGCAGCGATCGTGGACGGCGAGTTGGTAAAAGAGATTCCAGCCGCAGGCGATTCCTCTGTTGTAGCGTCGGCAGATGAGGGCGAAGACGTCCTAGAAGATGCTGATACAGCCGATGCTTTAGATAACAAAGACCCAGAAAACTCTGAGGTGGACGCTGAGGCTTTAGAATCCCAGAGCGAGCGTTATGAGATCGATGATTCTTATTACTCTCCTGACGATCTTATGTATCCGACGGAGATAACGGAGTCTGTCTCTGTTCCTGCCGAACACAACACGGCGGATGCTTTTACAGATCCCGAGGGGTACATAGGAACCGGCGACTCTGAGCTGACTGAGGAAGACATACAGTTTGCCGCACGCAGGAGCGCCCGCGGTGGATGGGACCCACAAGCTGATGCCCTTAAGCATGCTGATCTCTACCGGAGGCGTCGCCGTACCGTAGGCGCCTTAGGTATCGCCCTGATGTTGGCTTTGATTCTTTCCGTTTCAATAGGAGGATGGGCCTGGGTCGCTACCGCTGTAGTTATCGTTTTAACTTCCTTCTATCTTTGGGCATTGCGGCAGCAGGTCAGGGCTGAGCAACGCTTGCGGCAGCGACGTATCCGCCAGCTACGCAGGGCTCGTTTGGGGGTTCGGAACGTGGCGGACGAGGAACTGGGCATACCGAACCGTCTGCGTCGACCAGGAGCTGTTGTGCTAGAGATCGATGACGATAGCCCAGACTTTGAATTCCTTGAGAGCATCCGCTCACCCCTCAATGATTCCGATCCTTCTGGATTTGATCATTATGAGCAACCACGCCGTGCAGGCTAATTTCACTTAAAGGCACTCTGGTAATGGATCAACCGATAGTTAGAGATATAGCTCTTTTATTGTTAAGGCTTGTGCTAGGACTCGTTTTTGTAGCCCATGGCTTTGACAAATTTTTCCGTACAGGAGTTGTGGAGACCACAGGCCGTTTTAGCGCGGCGGGAGTGCCGCAACCTAAGCTGTCCGCTTATCTCACTGCGGTTAGCGAGTTGGTGGGCGGCTCATTATTGGTCGTAGGCATCTTGACCACTTTTGTGGCGGGTGCTCTGGCTTTGTTGGTGTGCGCCGCTATTTATTTTGTGCATCTCACTGAGGGGCTTTTCGTGACAAATAACGGGATAGAGTATCCACTTGTCATGATCGTAGCGCTGCTCATGATCGTTGTTTTTGGCGCTGGACGCGCAAGTCTTGATGGGGTTTTGACCCGTGCTGACCTGTGATCACGTGCAAGCGGCGTTGTCCGCTAGGCTCGACGGCGAACCCACTGGAATCGATGACGATGTGCTTGATGCGCATCTCTCTACATGCTTGGAATGTCGTGCGTTTTATGAGGAAGCCGCCCGGTTTAACCGTTCACTTGCCTTTGGCGATGCCACGGAACGGGAAAACGCTCCTGACTTATCTGAGGCCATTCTGGCCGGCGTAGAGCCTATGTGGCGGCAACAAGCCGCGACAAGAGCCTGGAACCTCGCTTTAGCGCGAGTGATCATGGTGCTCTTGGGCATAGGTTGGGCAGCATGGGCCATAGTTCTGCTCATCCAGTCGGGCTCACAGGCTGCCGACGCGCTAGGAAACGTAGACACTATGCATGAAAGGCTCTTGTCGGAGGCCGCCGCTACACGTTGTGCCTTAGCCTTCGGTCTTTTCTTTGCCGCATGGCAACCCCGCATTACGGGAGGGCTGCTGCCGTTATTCGGTGCCTTGTGGACTTTCAGTTTTGGCCTGGGAGCTAAAGAACTAATATTTGGCGAGCTTTCTGGCTCTTCCGCATTGCAGCTGGGGCTTCTTTTCTTGTCCGTGCTGTGTTTGTTGTGGTCATGGCTATCCCATAAAGGTTGGGCGATAGTCTCGCAGGGGATACGATCGCTCACGGCTTCGCCGCATTCCTAAACAAGACCACCCGTACTTGTGTAGGGGGCTGAGTATCAAAGTGCGTCCATTTTTAAAGATTATTGCTGGCCAACCAGTCGTATTCAATGCTGTCTTGTCCATGCCAACACGTTGTCCGTCACGCAGTCCGGTCGAACAATATACGTGCTGGCCTTAGCCTCGAACAAAATCACAACCGCCGAACAAGCTACGGAGTACGGGTGGCCTTTTATTGCCTTATTGCCAGCTGTTTAGCCACATGAGCTGGTTAAAGTAGTTATCGGTGATGCGGATTCCATAGATAATGGGAGAGAAATAGCCGAACATAGCCACGGCGAGCGCTAAGTAAAGAATTACTGTGAGCGACCCAACCGTCAGATGGGGAATGCCAATGCGTTGTAGTTTTCTCCACTGAAGTACGGCGCCACGACCATAGAGCGTACCCAGGATGAGAGAAATGATAACGATGGTAAAAGGCACGAGCGCTGTGGCATAGAAAAAATACATTTGCCGGTCGTAGCTTGCCACCCATGGGAGGAACCCCGCTTGGAATGCCACAAAAGGAATGAGGAAGCGCAGATCTTTGTGGATCACCATGCGCCAGAGCGCCCAACATAAAACTGGCACTGTCAGCCACCAAATTGCAGGGGTGCCAAAGAGATAGATCATGCGGCGGCAGGTATCTTCTTCACACGGAATATTGGTGGAGGAGTAATACAAAATTGGGCGTGTTGCCGCGAGCCAGGACCACGGTTTGGAATCCCAAGGGTGGCTGTGCCCGTTGGATGTGGTGAGCGAGGAATGGAACGCCAGGACACTCTGATGGTAATACAACCATCCGGCGATGGCTTCAGGGAGATGGTGCAACCAGCTAGACGTCTCTATGGTTCCGTCGGTAGCGGCGTGCCTGTACACAGAAGTTTCGGAGGCAAACCATGCTCTCCAGCTCCACACATAGAGTGCAATGGGCACTACGACCAGCGATAGGAAAGAGTGGAGGGCGTCGAAAAGCGTAGCTTCGCTCCAAGGGCGGCGGATGCCGTAGCGGCGGCGTCGCAAAGCATCGAGGACGACTATCATGACTCCAAAAAAGGCCATGTAGTACAGGCCGGACCATTTTACTGATAACGCACAGCCTAGGAAGACGCCTGCGGTGAAGCGCCACCAGCGAAACCCCGCCCGGATGCCGGGTTCAGTGAGCAACCCTGCAGACCAGGCTTGATACATGCGATCCTCCATTTGTTGATGATCGCGGATCAGTGCCCAGGCGGCAGCCACAATAAATAAGACCTGGATGATGTCAAGCATCCCAAACCGAGAGGTAACAACGAGTACGCCGTCCACAACTGCAAGGAGACCTGCGCAGAAAGCGACAAAAGGTGAGCCGCTCAGTCGCCGCGCAATCGCCATAGTGAGAAGTACCACAGCGGTGCCGCAGAGCGCCGGGACAAGGCGCCAGCCCAAGGGAGAGTAACCAAAGAGCCATTCACCTATAGCAATCAATTGTTTTGCTAAAGGGGGGTGCACTACTAGTCCATAACCAGGGTTGGATTCGATGCCACCCGTAACGGGATTAATCCATGATTCCACTATGTCCCAGGCTTGTGGCACGTAGTGCTTCTCATCGAACACCGGGGTATTGGAAGCCGTGGCGGTAGTGATCCCGAGAAAACGCGTTAATAAAGCTAAAGCGGCGATGATGAGAGTCGAAATCGTATCGACCCTTCCCCAACGATAACTACGTGGCTGGGAAGGAGTGGGCAGATGCGTAAACCTGCCGGAGAATGTAGCTTTTCGACGCCGCCTAGGGGGCGCCGAGCCAGGCGTTATAGCTGGATCATCGCACAGCACTCCTGTGGCAGTAGCGTCGTGACTGTAGCCCGCATCGTCGGAGGATTTTCCTAACGGAAGATGCGGTGCTGTGGAGCTACGATCGTCTGCATAATTTTTAGGAGAGGTCACGGGGGACATTCTATTGCGTATGCGTAACAGAACTAAAGGTCGCCTGCTCAATCCGCTCTGGGGACATGTCACATTTCTCTTGGGAAAATAAAGAAGAGATTGGTGCATATTTTTTGAAGTTGTGCAGCGCACCTATAAAAAAGAAGTGTTGGGTGGCACCCAAAAAACGACCGAATTTGCTCAAAAACTGGTTTTTCTTGGCACTCCTAGGAATTGTTACCATTTTGTAATTTGGGAAAATGTCATAACCGCTGATTTTTGGGTGCCTTGCTGGGAATTTACGGTGCCATGAAGAGATGCCCTTTGAGGCCTATCGTTCGGATAAGACTGGGTATTACGGCGCTGTGCATTTGATTCGAAAAATTTAACAGACATGATGGATATATGACCGATTCCGAACATTTTGATCCAAAGGATAGCGCGGCTGATCTTGGCAGCGCACAGGGTTCTGCGAGTATTTTGGCGCAGGGCACTGATCCAGAGGAGACATCAGGTGCTTCGGTGGATCCTTCAGATTCATCCATCACTGCTGACTCTTCCGATAAGAACCACAACGCCGCGGATTCAACAACAGAAATAGTTGGAAGTGGCAACGGAAAAGAGAACGCGCCCAGCTCCGTAGGGGCAACCAGCGCAACCGCACAATTGGCGGCAATGATCTCGGGTGAAGACAAAATCCGTGCAGTCTCAAACTTGCCGGAAGAAAAAATTACATTTGAGGGGGAGGACTCCGAGGCTCGCATTGATTGGAAGGTCACAATCCCGGCCTTCGTCGGCGTTCTTGCCGTGGTGCTGTGGGGAATCTTTGGTACCTCAAGCTTTTCCACCTTTGCCAGCGACGCACTGAGCTTTGTTGTGAGCGACTTTGGCTGGGCGTTTATCTTCTTTACTACGGTTTTCCTTGTTTTTGCCATAGTGATCGCAGTTAGCAACTTTGGCACGATCAAGCTCGGTCGTAATGATGAAGCCCCAGAATTCTCAACCGTTTCATGGATAGCCATGATGTTTGCTGCGGGCATGGGGATCGGTCTGATGTTCTACGGGGCTTCGGAGCCTTTGGGGAATTATCTCAACGGTGTTCCAAATCATGAGCCACGCCATGTAGGCCATGCCATGAGCACCACGCTGTTGCACTGGACTTTGCACCCCTGGGCTATCTATGGCATTTTTGGCCTGGCAATTGCTTACAGCACATTCCGACTCGGGCGTAGGCAACTGCTGAGCTCTGCTTTCACCCCGTTGATTGGGGAAAAGGGCGCAAAGGGCTGGGTTGGAAGAATCGTAGATATCTTGGCGATTATCGCTACTATCTTTGGTACTGCTTGTTCCCTAGGAATTGGTGCGACACAAATTAGCGCTGGATTAGATGCCGCGGGAATCATTACCAATCCCGGTATGAGCACTATTATCGCTATTGTTTCCGTACTCACCTTGGCATATTTGCTTTCTGCTATGTCTGGTGTGGGCAAGGGAATTCAATATATCTCCAACGCAAACATGGTGTTGGCCGCTTTAGTAGCCCTCTTTGTATTTGTACTTGGTCCGACTGTAACGATCCTCAATCTGATTCCTGGATCAATCGGTGCTTATTTGTCTAACTTCTTTGAGATGATTGGGCGCACCGCAGAATCGGCTGACGGCACAGCGGGCGAGTGGTTAGGCTCATGGACCATCTTCTACTGGTCATGGTGGATTTCCTGGAGTCCCTTTGTAGGAATGTTCTTAGCTCGTATTTCGCGAGGACGTACAATCCGGGAGTTTATTTTTGGCGTTACCCTCATCCCGTCTGCAGTGTCCATCGTATGGTTTGCCATTTTTGGTGGTACAGCCATCCATCTGGAACAACAGGGAAAATCTATCTACGGGGATGGCTCCGCAGAATACCAACTTTTTGATTTGTTGCATTCTCTTCCAGGTGGGCAGATAGCTGGGATAATCGCAGTGGTCTTGCTAGCAACTTTCTTTATTACTTCTGCGGATTCTGCCTCTACTGTCATGGGCTCTATGAGCCAGAGCGGACAGACTGATGCCAATAAGTATGTTTCCGCGTGCTGGGGCATCTTGGTGGCCTTGATCGGAATGACCATGTTGGTTACCGGCGGCGACGATGTTTTGCGTAATCTTCAAAACATTACGATCATCGCTGCTAGCCCATTCCTGATTGTTATTGTGCTTCTGATGTTTGCGATCCTCAAGGATTTACGAAACGATGAAATCTATCTTGATTATCGTGAACAGCAGCGGTTTGCTTCGCGTCTTGCTCGCGAGCGTCGTATCCATCTCGAACATGAGAAGAAGCGACGCGCACAGGTAAAGCGCAAGGTGCGTCATGATAAAAAGCGCGCACCAGCAGCCAAAGCCACCAAAACGTCATAGAACTATTGTTAAGAGGTGGCGAGGGCTCAAAGATTCGCCACCTCCTATAGCTGCGCGCACAAAGTGCCCGCAAAGAATGTATTTCCGATGCTCGTATAGCATGTGAGCGGAATTTTTATCATTGTTGAAAGGAATGAGCACTTCACCATGCTCAAAAAATCAATCACCATCGCTATGGCTTTTGTTGGCATCGTTATCGGTGCTGGATTTGCCACAGGTCAGGAAGTACTCCAGTACTTTGTGGCCTTTGGAACGATGGGCATTATAGGTGCGGCGCTCGCTGGCCTGATTATGGCGTTGACCGGCATGGCCTCTATCCAGCTAGGGAGTTACTTCCTTGCTAATGACCACGGTTCGGTCCTCACCAGTATTTCTCACCCTATTATTGCCCGTATCCTCGATATTTCGGTGCTTATTACGCTGTTTGCTACAGGCGTGGTGATGTTTGCGGGTTCGGGCTCAAACCTCAACCAGCAGTTTGGCCTTCCCCTCTGGGTAGGAACAGTATTGATGCTGGTGCTAGTGCTGCTAGCTGGGCTTCTCGACGTCGATAAGATCACCAACGTTATTGGTGCAATCACCCCGCTGATTATTATTTTTGCGGGCATAGCCATCGTTTACGCGCTGGCTACTAGCGATGCTGATACAGAGTCGCTCAATGCGGCTGCTTCCACTATTAATGGAGCTACACCGCATTGGACTTTGTCCGCTCTGAACTACGTTGGCCTGGCTCTTATGATGGGTGTCTCCATGGCCATAATCATTGGTGGCAACAGCTTTGACACTCATGCAGCAGGCCTGGGAGGTTTGCTCGGAGGCCTGGTCTTTGGAGTTATGCTGACGTTTGCTGCGCTGGCGTTGTTCCGCTCTGCCGATAAAGTTGCAGGCGACGATGTTCCTATGCTCACTATCGTTAATGAGATTCATCCGATACTAGGCACGATTATGTCCTTAATCATCATCGGAATGATCTTTAACACCACCCTGGGCTTGTTCTACGCTTTTGCCAAACGACTAACCTCTAACAATCAAAAGCGCTTCTATCTGTTCTATGTGTTGTCCTGCCTAGTGGGCTTCGGGATGTCCTTCCTAGGCTTTAAAAAATTGGTTGGTTTGGTATATCCCACGCTTGGATACCTAGGAATTCTTCTTGTGGTTGTTGTCGCCGGTGCTTGGATACGTGGTTTTGCCAAGATTCGTGAGGAGCGCGAGCGGCGCGAGAAAATTCATGACCTGTTCCGTAGGAAGCTGGATCCGACTCAGCGTTTTAGCTCCAAACAAGCTCGTTTGCTTGATCGCTACACCACTGAATCTAATCTGGAGCGAGAAGAACTCACAGAGAGCCTTCGCGATGAATTTGTAGATGAATCCATACCGGATGCGGAGATTTCTGCAGAAAAATTATTCGAAGAGAATAACGAGTTTTCTTATCAGCCCGTGGAATTTACGGATTCCACCATTAGCGTTGAAGAAAGCACATTGGGATTACCATCGCATGCTCGCCCCATGAGTGAATTGGAAGACCTAAGTACCTTCCATGATCCAGAGTCAGAAAAAGATGAAGAGCCCCAAACAGAACCCGTTAAAGGTATAGAAGAAGAGGTCGCAGAGGCGCCCATGGAATCTGCTGTTGCAGAAGTGCCACAAGTTGATCCCATAGTTACTACCCCGAAAAAATTGCCTACTGTGTAGAAAGCGCATAGAGCGCTGTAGAAAACCAAAAAGGTAAGTGTGGGCCCCATCTGATCTTATATACGGGATCGGATGGGGCCTGTGTTGTGCGTATAGGAGTCTTCTTGAGTAGGAAGAAGCAGGAAACCTGTGGTTTATGGGAGACTAAGAATCATGAGTATTGAGGAACCAACCTCTCAGATCGTGTCGAGCGCATCAGCTATATGGGACGCCCTAGCGCCGTTACCGCGTGGGATTATCGTAGTGGCTACTCCGCTGGGAAACATCGGGGACGCTTCATTTCGGCTTATTCAGGCGTTAGCCCAGGGGGATGTTATTGCAGCAGAAGATACTCGACGAACCCGTGCCTTAGCAGCGGCACTTGGAGTGGAGATCAGCGGCAAAGTTGTGAGTAATTTTGACCATAATGAGTCGGAACGAGCTCACTACCTAGTAGACCTAGCTCGGACACAATCAGTAGTAGTGATCACTGATGCAGGGATGCCCATCGTTTCAGACCCAGGGTTTCCCCTCGTGGAAGCTGCGCATGAGGCGGGAGTTCCAGTTACATGCTTTCCTGGGCCTTCGGCTGTTCCTACAGCACTCGCGCTATCTGGTCTGCACGTGGGGCACTTTGCCTTCGATGGTTTTGCCCCGCGTAAGCAAGGTCAAAGAAGAGCCTGGTTAGAATCACTGAAAAATGAGAAACGCTCTGTATGTTTCTTCGAGTCCCCGCATCGGATTGCAGATACCCTCGCTGCTGCGGCAGAAATTCTTGGCGATCATCGTCGCGCAGCGGTGACACGGGAATTGACTAAAACATATGAAGAAGTAAAAAGAGGCGGGCTAAGAGAACTGGCTCAGTGGGCTAGCGCTGGCGTGAAAGGGGAAATCAGCGTTGTTATTGAGGGAGCTCGCCATATAGAAGTAAGGGATGTTCGTGAGCTTGTAGATCCCGTGGAAAACCTTGTTTGTGCAGGTAGACGACTAAAAGAAGCAAGCGCGGTTGTGGCGCAGGAGCATGGTGTGAGCAAGAAAGAACTCTATGATGCGGTCCTCGAATCACGCGGACGGGCATAGATAAATTAAGGTAAGTAACCATGACTAACCGTGTGCTCGTTTCTGTTGCTTGGCCTTATGCCAATGGACCTCGCCACATTGGACATGTGGCAGGGTTTGGTGTCCCCTCGGATGTTTTCGCTCGCTATCAGCGAATGGCCGGTGCAGACGTGCTTATGGTCTCCGGTACGGATGAGCACGGTACTCCGCTTTTGGTTCAAGCAGACAAAGAAGGAGTGTCTGTCAAAGAACTCGCTGATCGGTATAACCGACAGATCGTTGAAGATCTCGCAGGCTTGGGACTGTCCTATGATCTCTTTACCCGTACAACTACAAGGAATCATTATTCGGTTGTTCAAGAGCTCTTTAAAGGGCTCTATGAAAACGGCTACATGATAAAAGAGACCACCATGGGCGCTGTTTCTCCCTCCACAGGGCGCACGCTTCCTGATCGCTATATTGAGGGCACGTGCCCTATCTGTGGCGCGGACGGGGCACGCGGAGATCAGTGCGATAATTGTGGAAATCAATTGGATCCAGCGGATTTGATTAACCCGGTTTCAAAGATCAACGGCGAGACGCCACAGTTCATTGAGACTGAGCATTTCCTCCTTGATCTTTCTGCACTGGCAGATGCTCTGGCTGATTGGCTCAAGGAGCGTCAGGACTGGCGCCCGAACGTTCTCAAATTCTCCTTGAATCTTTTGGAAGACCTGCGCCCTCGGGCTATGAGCCGTGATATTGACTGGGGAATCCCTATCCCAGTTGAAGGGTGGGAAGACAACGGCGCTAAGAAACTCTATGTTTGGTTCGACGCGGTCGTCGGTTACTTATCTGCGTCGATTGAGTGGGCATATCGCATTGGAAAGCCGGATGCGTGGAAAGAATGGTGGACTGATCCCGCTGCCTCAAGTTATTACTTCATGGGTAAAGATAACATCACTTTCCATTCTCAGATCTGGCCGGCTGAGCTTTTGGGGTATCAAGGAAAGGGCGCTAGGGCCGGCAAACTGCATACTTTTGGGGAGCTTAACCTTCCTACGGAAGTGGTGTCTTCTGAGTTCCTTACTATGTCCGGCTCTAAGTTCTCTTCCTCTAAAGGCATTGTTATTTATGTCAAGGACTTCCTTAGGGAATTTGGTCCAGACCCATTGCGATATTTCATTGCCGTTGCGGGGCCAGAGAATAATGACACCGATTTTACGTGGGATGAGTTCGTCCGCCGCGTAAACAACGAGCTGGCCAATGGTTGGGGCAACCTTGTAAACCGCACTGTTTCCATGGCTTACAAGAATTTCGGTGAGGTGCCAACTCCAGGTGAGCTGACCGAGTCGGACCAACGGATTCTCAAGCTTTCTGCTGAAGCCTTTGAGGTTGTTGGGGACGCTCTTGCACACTCACGTTTTAAACAGGGGATTACGCATGCAATGCATGTGGTGGGTGAAGCGAACGCTTATATTGCGGAACAAGAACCATGGAAGCTCGCTAAAGACGAGACTCAGCGTGAGCGCCTAGCTACGGTTTTGTGGACGGCGCTGCAAGTAGTCTCAGACTGCAATGTGCTGTTGACTCCCTATCTGCCGCATATTTCCCAGCAGGTACATGAGACGTTGGGCCGTGACGGCGTGTGGGCGGCAAAACCACAGATCATAGAGGTTGCCGATGATATGCATGTGGAGCCTGTCGGCGTGGGAGTTCCTGCTAGCGGGCAAACATACCCCGTGATTATGGGCGATTATGCGTCGCAACAAGCACGGTGGGCACGTATAGACGCCATCCCGGGGACCTCTTTGTCCAAGCCAAAGCCGCTGATTGCTAAGTTGGATCCGGAGCTGGGGGAGACAGGTCCAGAATGGGCACCGATTACTCGCTAGTTGAATAAAGGCGCCACGCTCCTCGCTGTGAACGGCGGGAGGCGGGCGCCTTCGTCGTAGACTGGTGCGCATGGGTAAAAAGAAACCTCGTCCAATACCAGTGCCGGTGCCAGGCCTTCAGGGGCTTATCGACGCCCACACGCACCTTGCTTCTTGCGGAGCCCGCACGCCTGAGGAAGTCGATGCGATTGTGGCTCGGGCGGTTGCCGGTGGCGTCGACAAGCTATGCACTGTGGGGGATGGACTCGCTGAAGCAGAGCTGGCGCTGAGCGCTGCTCGTTCGCATGAGCGAGTGTTTGCTGCCTGCGCGATTCATCCAACCCGTGCTAACGAGCTGGATGCTGTGGCGCGTGACCGTCTTGCCCAGATGGCTCAGGATTCGCGGTGTGTGGCCATCGGGGAAACAGGGATTGATACGTATTGGATAGCTCATGCGCCTGAGACCACAGCGAACTTGGAGGTTCAGGAAGAAGCCTTGCGCTGGCACATTGACCTTGCGGTGTCTAGCGGCAAGGCATTGATGATTCATAATCGGGAGGGGGATGAAGAACTATTACGCATTCTTGCGGATGCTCCTACTCCCAAAGAGACAATTCTGCATTGTTTTTCTTCACCGATCTCCGTGGCGCGGGAAGCATTGGATAGGGGTTATGTTTTAAGTTTTGCGGGGAACCTGACCTTTAAGAGAAATGAAGAACTACGAGAAGCCGTGAGGCTTGCGCCGATATCGCAGGTGCTCATTGAGACGGACGCGCCTTATATGACCCCTGAGCCCTTCCGGGGTGCTCGGAATGAGTCCTCGCTTATTGGGCATACGGCGTTGTGTGCCGCTCAGGCTAAAGAAATGAGCGTGGAAGATTTTGCTGCCGGGGTGCGGGAGACCTTTCACCGTGTCTATGGAATTTCTTCCTAGTGGGATGTAGATCATAGAGGGCGTTGAAAAAGATCTAGCCCTCCTATCGTGGTGAGACTGGGGGAACAATGGGGGAGGTGTGAACTATGTGGTTTGATTTCTGTGAATTGAATCAACTAGTTTGCACCTTTTTATTGCTTTAGTTCGACAAGCTGCGCTTGTTACCGTATTGTTACTTTTTGTGTGTTGGATCGATGCTGACTGAAACGTCGCCCGATCGATGGCGCTCCGCCCCCGATGGAAAATTTCCATACTTTCAAAATATGTGTGGAGCGCTAAGTAGAGCCGGCTCTGGCTGGTGCGAAATGTCGTCGAAAAGCAAAGAGAAGTGAACACGTGGGAACCCGCCAAAAGTCGAGAATTAATCGAGTCAATTCTTCGAAGTCCATTCCGTTGCGTCTAGCAACGGGAGGTGTCCTGGCTTCCCTGGCCGTGGGGGGCGTTGCCGTTACTCAGGTGAAGAAGGACATCACTGTTGACGTCAATGGCGAACAACTTACTCTTGCCACCATGTCTGGCACGGTAGAGGAGGCGCTAGCTAAAGCCGGCGTAACTGTTGGGGACAAAGACATTGTCTACCCAGGATTAACTGAGAAGATCAGCAATCAGGACACCATTAAGGTTAGGACGTCCAAGCAAGTCTCTGTGGCTATTGATGGTGTAGAAAAAAATCTCACCACAAATGCAACTACCGTTGAAGAGCTTTTTACTCAGTTGGACGGGCTTAACGCCACGCTTTCTTCTGCAGCCTTGAACCTGGATAAAGATTCCAAGATCCCGCGCGAGGGCTTGTCTCTTGATGTGGTAACACCAAAGATCATCTCTGTGACAGAGGCGGGGAAGACAGTCTTTACCCAGATCGCAGCTGCAACTGTAAAAGACGTTCTCGCAGAGCGCGGCATCAAGGTTGATCAGGATGACATCGTGACTCCGGCACTGGATGCTCCCGTGACTAAGAATATGGACGTCAAAATCGACCGTGTAGATGTCCAAGAAGTTGTAGCCAACGAACCTTTTGGAGAGCCTGCACATTACGTTGAAGACGCGGAGCTTCCGGAAGGGGAGGAAGCTGAAGTTTCTGCGGGAACGCCAGGTGAGCGCACCGTGACCCGTAAGGTGACCAAAGTTAATGGTGAAGAGACTGCCAACGAGGTCATAGATGAAAAGGTCATTACTCCAGCTGTTGCAGCAACCGTTAAGCGCGGTACTAAGAAGGCAGCCTCTGCTCCTGCGGTAGCCGATGGCTCAGTGTGGGATCAACTTGCGCAATGCGAATCCACCGGCAATTGGGCTATCAACACCGGCAATGGATTTTCTGGTGGGCTTCAGTTCACTGACTCCACATGGGCCGGTTTTGGTGGCACGGCTTATGCACCGCGGGCCCACCTTGCTACCCGTGAACAGCAGATTGCTATCGCTCAGAAAGTACAGGCCTCTCAGGGCTGGGGAGCATGGCCTGCCTGCACTTCTAAGCTGGGTCTGCGCTAAAGTAGGAGAATAGATTTTCAAAACATGCACGCCACTGTGCGACTCAACGTCGTCGGTTTAGTCTTCTCACTATAAGAAGCACGAACCGGCGGCGTTGGTGTGTTTTCACTGGTGCGTTTTAGCAGCAAGCGTACGCCTTGTATACAAGGGAATTTTTCCTGCTACCAAACATTGGAAGGTAAATTGTAAGACCATGGGAGAACACGATCGCGCGCGCCTTCTCGGCCCCGCTGAAATTAGGCACTTGGCAGAGAAGCTTGATGTCACACCGACAAAAAAATTGGGGCAGAACTTTGTTCATGATCCTAATACGGTTCGGATGATCGTTTCTGCGGCGGATCTTACCGCTGATGACCACGTTGTGGAGATCGGTCCTGGCCTGGGCTCTTTGACCCTGGCGTTGCTTGATACGGCACGTTCTGTCACGGCGGTGGAGATAGACCCGCGCTTGGCTGAACAACTCCCGATGACTGTGGCTGAACGCGCTCCGATGTTCTCAGACCGTCTTACCCTGGTGCACAAAGATGCTTTGCAGGTAACTGCAGAGGAGATTGGCCAACCCACAGCTTTGGTAGCAAACCTTCCCTATAACGTATCTGTACCCGTCCTGCTGCATTTCTTGCAGATTTTTCCTTCGATTCAGCGTGTGCTGGTGATGGTTCAGGCTGAAGTGGCTGATCGTCTGGCAGCCCAACCTGGCACGAAAGTATATGGGGTTCCCAGCGTGAAAGCATCGTTCTACGGATCTGTGCGGCGGGCCGGTTCGATTGGCAAAAATGTTTTTTGGCCGGCTCCCAAAATCGAGTCTGGTCTGGTTCGCATTGACGTTTTCACTCAAGATAACCAACCCTGGGAAGTAGGCGATGAACTACGCTCGCAGGTTTTTCCGCTTATCGACGCCGCCTTTGCTCAGCGTCGTAAGACTCTTCGTGCCGCACTCAGTGGATACTACGGATCCGGAGCAGCGGCAGAGTCAGCTCTCCTAGGCGCCGGTATTGACCCGACGCTGCGGGGAGAGAAACTCGATGTAGCCGATTTTGTTCGCCTAGCGCAGCACAGAAGGTAAGGATACTCATGATTGAGGAGAATCCGGAGCTTAAGCACGGCAAACGCATCACAGCAACCGCGCATTCAAAAGTGAACCTCCACCTTGGAGTGGGCCCGCGGCGCCACGACGGCTATCACGAGCTTGTCACTATTTTTCAATCTTTGAGCCTTAAAGATGAAGTGGAATGCGTAGAGCTACGCGGAACTGCAACCGATCAAAAATCCGGAATCGTAGCTGAGCTTGACGCCTATGAGGCTGACGGAGTTCCTACCGATAACAGCAATCTTGCGTGGAAAGCCGCCGATATGGTCTATGCTTTTCATCGTTCTGGGGGCGGACCTCCCCTGAACAAAGTACGGATCTGCTTAAAAAAGGGAATTCCTACAGCCGGCGGCATGGCAGGAGGCTCAGCAGACGCTGCTGCGGCGCTTCGGCTTATGCAGGAATACGTCACAGTAAAACCAACTGATAAGCAGCTACTCACTATGGCCAGTGCCTTAGGATCGGACGTTCCTTTCACGCTTTTAGGCGGCACGCGGCTGGGAACCGGGCGTGGAGAAAACCTCGTTCACGTTATGTCCCGAGGCCAATATCATTGGGCGTTAGCTTTTTCTACACAAGGTCTTAGCACTCCTGCGGTCTTTGCCAAGCTAGATCAGATGCAACGCACCCCGCACTTATCCGTAGATGATCTGACAGCAGCGCTGATTAGCGGAGACCCGTACCACGTAGCTCAGTATCTTCACAACGATATGCAACCTGCAGCTCTTTCCCTTCAGCCAGGTTTGAGAAAAACTCTGGAGGTGGGTAAGGCCTCAGGTGCGCTGGCAGGGATTATTTCTGGCTCTGGCCCCACCTGCGCTTTTCTTTGCCCGGATGCGGAAAGCGCCGAGGACGTAGCCGCAGAGCTGCGGCTTATAGGACCAGCTGCAACCGCAACAGGTCCAGCGCTAGGCGCTACCATTTCCACCACAACCAGATCATAGGAAAAGAACACTAGTGGCAAATCTGATAAATCTGGAGAATGTCTCTAAATCGTTTGGGCTCACAACTCTGCTAAAAGACGTGAGTCTAGGCATCCAAACCGGCGATCGCATCGGGGTGGTGGGGCTTAACGGCGGCGGTAAAACCACGCTATTGGAAGTAATCACAGGGATTGAGCCACCAGATTCCGGACGCGTAAGCCATAATTCTGCCCTGCGAATGGCAGTGGTGACGCAGCGGGCAGAATTGGATCCTGAAAAAACCGTAGGTGATGTGGTCCTTAACCCGTTGGGACTCCAAACTTTCGAGTGGGCCTCGAATGCTCAGGTACGTGAAGTCCTCGGAGGAATTGGGGTTATTGATTTAGGCCTTGATACCCCGGTGGGGCAGCTATCGGGCGGGGAGCGTCGTCGAGTTAACCTCGCAGCGGCACTTGTGCGCGATCTTGATCTTGTGGTTCTTGATGAGCCCACTAACCACCTGGACGTTGAAGGGGTTCAGTGGTTAGCGGAACACCTTCTTGCGCGAAAGATAGCCATAGTTGTGGTCACCCACGACCGTTGGTTCCTAGACACCCTTGCCACTCAGACATGGGAAGTACACGACGGAACTGTTGATTCCTACGAGGGCGGGTATAACGACTGGACCTTTGCGCGGGCAGAGCGTTCTCGTCAAGCCGATGCCATGGAACAACGGCGGCAGAACCTTGCTCGGAAAGAGCTTGCCTGGTTACGTCGGGGTGCTCCGGCCCGCACATCAAAACCGCGATATCGGATTGAAGCTGCAGAAGCCTTGATCGCTAATGTTCCTGAGCTGCGCAACAAGGTGGAACTCATGGCGTTTTCTAAGCAGCGCCAAGGAAAAGTGGTTGTGGAGCTGGAAGACGCCACGATCGCAACGCCAGAGGGCACAAACCTGGTGCAGGATCTCACATGGCGACTCGCGCCGGGAGAACGCATCGGCCTTGTGGGCGTCAATGGATCGGGGAAAACTACGTTACTGAAGGCCCTAGCGGGTGCCTATGAGCTCAGCGAGGGCAAGCGCATCGAGGGACGTACAGTGAGGCTTGGTTGGCTAAAGCAGGAGCTCGATGACTTGGACCCCACCTTGCGCCTTCTCGATGCGGTGGAAGAAGTGGCCTCTTATATACAGTTAGGGAAGAAGGAACTTTCCGCTTCTCAATTGGCTGAACGCCTTGGTTTTTCTGCTAAGCGGCAAAGAACGCCGGTTGGTGATCTCTCTGGCGGGGAACGCCGTCGATTGCAGTTGACTCGGGTGCTCATGTCTGAGCCGAATTTGTTGCTTCTCGACGAGCCCACCAATGATTTGGATATTGACACGCTTCAGGAACTCGAGTCGCTCCTTGACTCTTGGGCTGGCACCCTCGTGGTGATCTCACACGACCGATACCTTATCGAGCGTATTGCGGATTCTACGTGGGCACTTTTTGGCGACGGAAAGCTCACCAACCTTCCGGGAGGAATCGAGGAGTACTTGGAGCGTCGTCAGGCTATGGCAGCTCGGGAGTCCCGTGGTGCTGTAGACCTGGGAGGCGTATCTGCTGCTTCACAGGAAAATAAGGCTGTTCCCGCGCGTACGTTGACCTCTCAGCAGGAGCGGGAGATCAACAAGAAAATGGCATCTGTGGAGCGGAAGATGGCCAAGCTTGATCCTCAGATTGAAAAGATCACAAATGCTATGGCAGTGGCTGCAGAAGCAGTAGATACTGCCAAGTTGACTGAGCTTGATGCCCAGCTTAGAGCGCTCAATGAGCAGCGCGAAGAACTTGAAATGGAATGGATGGAGCTTGGCGAACAACTGGAAGCATAGTGAAGTAGTCGCTGCAGATGCTGGACCTGATGACTACACTGGGGCACCATGATTTTGATTAACGTGAAATTCCAGGTACGTCCTGAATACGTGGATACTTTTCTTGATGAGATGCAGTGGTATACCGATGCTTGCCGGGCAGAAGAAGGAAACCTCTTTTTCGATTGGTTTAAAAACCCAGAGAAAGAAAATGAATTCTTGCTGTTAGAAGGCTTCAAGGACGGTTCCGATGTTGCCCATGTAGAGTCGGATGCCTTTAAGAAGGCTTGCGAGGAGATGCCTAAGTATCTCATTGAAACTCCGGACATTATCAATGTTCATATTGATGGTAAGACCGAGTGGGACAAGATGGCGGAGTTCCGGGTGGATTAAGCCTAGGGGACAGGTCCTTCTGTTGAGCGGTAGCTGCGGCTACCGCTTTTTTAAACGGCGTTGTTGCGCAATGCCTAGCAGGCTCGAGACACAATCTATAGTAGATGCGAAAAGGCTTCCATTTACTCGACGAATGGAGATTCCACTATGACAAAAGCCTTCTTGGGTATTGCTATTAGTGTTGTAGCCGTAGCGGGACTATCCGCTGGCGCATTTATCTATTACAAAACACAAAACTCGACTGCGGACGCGCATACTGATGTAACTGATGCACCAGCAGTGACTGCAACCTTTCCCATTACAATCGACGGATTATTAAAGCCCAATAGCACTATTACGATTGCAGCGCGCTGCCTTCCTGGCGACGCCAAAGCAATGGCTAAAACTTCTTTTGGAGCTGAGGCACAACTCGGGACCCGCATCTGATGCGGATCAACTCATCGGACGCATTACGGCGCCTGATGTCCTAGGGCCAGGCCCTGTAGGAGGGCAGCATACGGTCACTGTGACTTGTGAATCTGGTGTAAGCAGCACTGCTACCTTTCCAACGTCGGAAGCAGTATCTCACTAGGTACAGTTGCTCTCGTGGCATGTTCTCCCTGTAGCTATGTGTCATAGGGGCACTAACCAGGAAAAACTGACTTTTTGCACTTGGTGTAAATAAACTTCAGTATTGTGGTTACATGGCAAAAGAACATATAGAAGAGAAAAAGGCCAAGGCCCCCAGGAAACTTTCTAAGAAGGCCTATGAGAAAGAACTCAAAAAGCTGCAGGCTGAACTTGTAGATATGCAGCAGTGGGTGGTGGAGACAGGCGCTCGCGTTGTTGTGATCATGGAGGGGCGCGATGCCGCGGGTAAAGGTTCTGCTATTAAGCGGATAACGCAGTATCTGAATCCACGCACATGCCGGATAGAGGCTCTCCCCGCGCCTAGCTCAAGAGAACAGGGCCAATGGTATTTCCAGCGATACGTGGAAAAACTTCCCACGGCTGGAGAAATAGTTATTTTTGATCGCTCTTGGTACAACCGTGCTGGAGTAGAGCGTGTGATGGGTTTTTGCGATTCTCAAGAGTACCGTCGCTTTTTGCACCAGGCTCCCATTTTTGAGCAGCTCTTGGTTGAAGACGGAATTATGCTGCGGAAATATTGGTTCTCAGTGTCTGATGAGGAGCAGATTAAGAGGTTTGAGTCGCGTCGTAGTGACCCTCTACGGCGTTGGAAACTCTCGCCGATGGACTTGCAGTCCATTATGAAGTGGGAAGATTACTCACGGGCCAAGGATGAGATGTTTATTCATACAGATATTCCCTCAGCACCGTGGTACACCGTTGAATCAGAAGATAAAAAGCGTTCTCGCATCAACGTGATCAGTCATCTTCTTTCCACCATTCCTTATGAGAAGATTGATCGACCGCTGCCAGAAATTCCGCAGCGTCCGCCACTGAAAAAGGATTATGTACGGCCACCACGATCTGACTTCCGTTATGTTCCGGATGTAGCAGCGAAGCTGGAAGAGAAGAAGGCAAAACGTAAAAAAGGGAAATAACCTGCTTTACTAAGTCGCTCGTGTTTATACTGCACCGACGGCGGACGGGCCGTCGGTGCCTTTTTATGGGAGGGTTAACTAGCTGAAACCGGACGAGACTGAACCTTCAGCCATACAAAGAATCCCCACAGTACAAAGGCCCCATAAATCAGATACAAAATAGCTGATGGATAGTAGCCTGCAGCGAGTAGGAGAGGGACGCCGACTATATCGACTCCAATCCAGATAAGCCAGAACTCTGTCCAGCCCCGGGCCATCCCATACGTGGCTAGCATTGAGCCGGTAAAGATCCATGCGTCTGCCCACGGGCCCCAGGAACCAAGAGATGTAAAGACCCAAGCAAAGAAAACGGTGCCGGCGATGGCCACGCCCACCATCATCCACCGTTCCTTGACGCTTGCCCAGCGCGGCTGAACCGCAGAAGACTCTTCGGCGGGTTCACTCACGATGGAACGCGAAGGGTCCGTGTGAGTGGATTCACGCATGCCGCGTTTCTTTGCACGGGACCATTGCCACCATCCGTAGGCACTGACTATGAGGAACATGACTTGACGGCCTGCTTGCCCGTATAGGTCTAGGTTTTGTGGAGTATTAAAAACTCCGCCTAGGAAGACAGTGAACAATAACAGATTGCCCACTATCCCAATGGGCCATGCCCAGACCACGCGTTTCATTCCTCCATAGGCGGAAGCCAAGCCAAAGAGGTTGCCGATGATCTCGCGCCAGAGAATAGGGACCCCTCCAATAATGAGGGTGGCGTCGAGAAGCTGTGTTAAAGGATTCATAGTAAAAGGGAACGTTCCTTGGTCTCGTCTAAGAACTGGATGTACGGGCTTCTATAGTGTCGAGAATGCTCGATATGACGTGTATCACGCCTTCATCTGCGTTAGAGGGGGCTACCGCATCGGCGATGTCTTTAATCCTTGGGTGTGCGTTATCCATGGCATAGGAGGTGCCAGCTGTTTCAAGTAACTCGAGGTCGTTGAGGAAGTCGCCAAACACGAGCGTATCGCTTATATGGGTACCAGTAGCGTCCGCGAGAGCCTGCAAAGCAATTCCCTTGTTAGCCGCGGGGTTCATCACATCAATCCAATGATGCCCAGAAACCACCACGTTAAGTTCTTTAGCCGCTGAACGTATAAGCGGTGCTGCTATAGATTCGGCATCAGCCTCGGTAAAACAGCCAGCTTTACCACAGTATCGTCGACATAGGAATGTAGATCGTCGACCTGCTCTAGCCGCGCGTAGTAGCGGATACTCTCGGACAAAAACCGTTTGTGTTTTTTGTGCATGAAAGCGCCGTCGACGCGGCAGAGGATAAGTCCCCAGGGGAGGTCCGTGGTATCCATTAGCGCGATAACGGCATGCGCTAGTTCCTGATCGATAGTGGTTGTAGAAACGATGGATCCCTCGTGATAGACAACGGTTCCGTTTTCAGCGATCACGGACAGCTGCTTGGTGCTGCGCTCAAATTGATTAAGAAGCGTATATAGTTGTCTTCCGCTCGCAGGAGCGAAAATGATCTCTTGCTTATGCATCCGGTTGAGGAGCGGCCAAAAAGACTCGGGGATTTCATGCTTGTGATTGAGCAGAGTTCCGTCCATGTCTGTGGCGATAATGCGAGGGGTCATCTGTTCCTTCTAGCGTTGTTGAACCGCATAATGTGCGTTATTAGCCTACCGTCGACTGGCTCCGTGCACATTTCCGCCGTCGGACTGTGCTGAAGAATGAGGAAAGCTACTGCAATTATTCGAGTGATGTGCAACACTGGTGATTATGAATGCAGTAGACACCACATGGCGCGATCAGGAAGTAGTCAACATCTACGTGGAAAACACCACTGGGATTATCGAGTTGAACAGGCCTAAAGCCTTGAACTCTTTGAACCAGGAAATGATTGACCGGATTGACCAGGCTTTAGACGCATGGTGGGACGATGATGCAGTTCACAGGGTTATCGTGTGTTCTACTTCAGAAAAAGCCTTCTGTGCTGGTGGTGATGTCCGAACCAGCCGGGAACAGATCCTAGCTGGGAAAAGCTGTGCGAGCGATCAATTCTTTGCTGACGAGTACGAGATGAATAACAACATTGCGTTGTTTCCCAAGCCCTATATTTCGCTTATCGACGGCGTAGCTATGGGCGGAGGTCTCGGAGTATCCGTGCATGGCTCCCATCGCATTATTAGTGAGAAAGCTTTTGCCGCGATGCCGGAGATGGCTATCGGCTTCAACCCTGACGTGGGGGTGCCCTTTATGCTTCAGCGAATGACCGGACTCAAGGGCTTTGCGTCGCTACCCTTGGCCAAGTTCCTAGTCTTAACCGGCTGGCGTATGAGCCCCGCAGATATGATGTGGGCGGGGGTGGCAACCGACTTTGTGCCTAGTAGCGCGTTTGCTGAGTTCCGTGAAATGATAATCGCTGAATCTTTGGACGAAGCCCTGGAGGCTTTTTCCACAGACGCGCCGGGAGAATCAGAACTAGAAAAAATTTATCCTAGTATTGAGAAAACCTTTGGCTTTGATACCTGGCCAGACATCGAACATGCGTTAGGCGCGCATCCTGACCGGGTGTTTGCCGCTCAAGTTACTGAATTACTCAAGGGCGCAAACCCGGAGTCGCTTGTAGCATCCACTCTTTTAATGCGAGCGTCAGCGCTTTGCACAACATTATGTGAAGAACTTGATCACGAGGTTGCTTTGGGAGAACATATGCGTGCAAACCCCAATTTTGCAGAAGGCGTTCGTGCCGTATTGGTGGATAAGGACAGAGAACCTCATTTTGATCCCAAAGACACAGAGACTGTTAACCCGGCACCTTTTGAAAAAAATCTTGGGGCTTCTTGATTAGTTCACCCCGACGATAGCTCCATCGGCGTTAAAAGAGATAAGTACGCTTCCATCCGAACAGCTGAGCCGAATCGTATAACTATCAAATGCCGATGAGGCAATGCCGCGGAAATGCGAATAGGTTGAAATAGCCCTTTGTGTGTCCACCATGGGAGGTAGCGGACAACTGAGGGTAGCGGCAATAGAAGCTTTTGTTGCTGCCGGTAACTGGAGTTGGGATGACCGTAATAAAAGCATGGCGCGGCGGCCATCTGGTAGGGAAGCTACTACGTGGACCCATTCTCGGAGTATGGGTTTTGCCACGGACTCAAGTGCGAGCTCCTGGGCGCGGTGCAAAGGGATGGCCTGTCCTAATAGCTCAGGTATGCCATTGTCCATAGCAAAAGCTTTGAGCCCGAGAGCCCTTGTTACGCCAGGAGAGTGCATGAGCTTTTCATCGTTCCACGCCCATGTCCAATTATGATCGACTACCGCCAGAATTGTGGCCTCTGCGGTTGCGGATTCTCCATAAGCAGATTTGATAGTTGCAGTAGCCGTATGTGGGTCTACAGTGACATGCGCATCGGGATAGGTTCCCTCAAATAAAAGCTGATGTTCTGCGGAGACCAGGGCAGCGTCTGATTGAACGTTGGAGAGCGAAAGATTTTTTCCATCCCATTCGGGACAATCCACTGTGCCTCGGATGATGTCTATGGACGCAGTGTTTCCATCAGAAGAAGACACCTCAAGCCGGTCAGAGTCTTCTTGGAAACTGAGTCCTCGTTGGGCTGCGTATGCCAGGACGGCTCTCTTGAGGTCATCGGGGTCAGCTGTACGCAGATTGCCAAGTCCTACGGTTAATGCTGCAGGCAAGGATAAGTGAGGAAGTACATCGCTCAGGATGACTACGTCTAACGCACCGTCAGCGAGCGGCACTAAATATGCGGGCCCATTTCCATTGAGGGTTCGTGCCGCTGCAATAAGTTCATCGCTTGCGGGTTGCTCCAAGGAAAGCTCAGGAATGTCAAAAGTGTATTCCTGAGCCCATTTCCACATGCGTTCCGGATCGATGTGGGCGGCTAGAACGCCCTCATAAGTATGCAGGCCGCGCCGGGTGTGAAATTGAATTTGATAACCAGTGGGCGTGGCATTGAACTCATATTCGTGTACGTATCCGAGCAGTTGAGTAAAAGCCTCAGAAATTTCAGCTTGAGAAATAACTCCGTCGACAATCACATCGTTGAAATTTGTGGGGGCGGGTAAAAACATTCGCAACAACCTTTCAAGATAGGGAGACATTCTGACGGATGAGCCAAGGTGAAATGGTTCCCCTTGTTTAGAGGGATATTTCATGGGGCGCACGAGGGAACTACAGTGATTCAATTCTCCGAGAAAGGTGAATGATCTTAGCTTATCCTAGCGAACCTAAGAAAAATTGGTCCGATCAGGTATTGCAACTACTGTGCCGTGCGTAATATTGCCCAGCGACAACACAGGTGCATAGAGCATCGGAAATAAAAGGCTAGAAGCGTGAACAAAAGTCCTATGAGTGTTGCTAGGTACTTTTAGGTGTAGTTTTCTAAGATTTTTCCACAATGGGTGCCCTTTGTTCCAAGCCTTGCTAAGGTGAGAACATAGCTGAAGTGATCGGGAATGCCGGTGAAAATCCGGCAGCGGACCCCGCCACTGTAACTGCACAAGAAAGCCTCGTGTTCTCACTGCACTAAGCGGGAAGGGAACAGAAACAACGGCAGCAGTAGCCAGGAGACCGGCTTCAGCACACGTAGATCAGGCTTGCGGGGATTCGAGCCCAGAGAGAAAGCAGTATGCAATGACGCGTTTTAGCATAGCGTTTGAAAGGTCGAGCCGAATGCGGTTCTTCCGTGAATATAGCTCTCCACGGCGATGCAAAAATTCGCCGACTTCTCCATAGAGCTTCCTGCCGTAACGAGTAGTTGGTTTTTAAGCTAGTCCCGGTATCGGGAATATAAAGACGGCGTTCACTCGCTTCTACGTCGCTGTAGTTTTATTTTTTGATAAAGGCGAAGGCCTTCCCTCTGCTGAGGTGTGAAAAGATGTCAGCTTTTCACATGTGGCACGATCTTGGCTAAGGGAATCTTGGGCACCGGTCTTCAACGATATCTACGGAAATAATGCTCTTTATAAGGCAAAACCACTGAGGGTATGTGTTCATGTCTCGCAGCAGCTCTCAGTTCTTGCGCAGCCGTGGCAGTCTGCGCAAGCTTTGCCTAAAAGAGGGGCGGGTGGCGCACCACATAATTAAAAAGCTAAAGGTGCGGCTCCGAGTGAGGAAGCCGCACCTTTAGCGCTTTTTGAAGACTTAGATTTGATGTGAAGGAATCCGTTCTGGGAGAACCTTGGGCCGTGCACCCGCCACGTGCTCAACAATGCGGATGACTTGGTTTGAATATCCGAACTCATTGTCGTACCAGACATAGAGCACAAGATGCTTCCCATTAGCAATAGTGGCAAGACCGTCGACGATACCCGCATGGGTGCTACCCACAAAGTCTGAGGATACGACTTCAGGGGAATTGATATAGGAAATTTGCTGACGCAGATCCGAATGCAGTGCGACTTTGTCCATGAGCTCGTTGACCTCTTCGCGCGAGACTTCCCTCTCTAAGGTGAGGTTGAGCACTGCCATGGATACATCGGGAGTGGGGACTCGGATGGAATTTCCGGTGAGCTTGCCCTCGAGCTCTGGGAGGGCTTTTGATACTGCCTTTGCAGCCCCTGTTTCTGTTAACACCATGTTGAGACCTGCAGCGCGTCCGCGGCGAGCTCCTTTATGGAAGTTATCGATCAGATTTTGATCGTTAGTAAAGGAATGCACGGTTTCTACGTGGCCGTTTTCGATGCCATAGTGATCGTTGATCACCTTGAGTGTAGGGGTGATGCCATTGGTGGTGCAGGAAGCAGCGGTGACAATCTGATCGGAATCAGAAATATCATCGTGATTGATGCCATAAACAACGTTCTTGAGGTCGCCTTTACCTGGAGCCGTGAGAATAACTCGCTTTACGCCTTTTGCGCTAAGGTGTTGGCTCAATCCTGCACGATCACGCCAGACTCCAGTGTTATCCACCACGATAGCGTTGTTGATGCCATAAGAGGTGTAGTCGATGGCAATGGGATCATTCGCGTAAATCATCTTGATTGCGGTGCCGTTAGCCCAGATGACTTCATTTTCCTCATCAACAGTGATGGTTCCATTGAATGCCCCGTGGACGGAGTCGCGCCGTAGGAGTGAGGCTCGCTTAATGATGTCCCCTTCGCCCTTTTTTCGAACCACAATAGCGCGGAGTCGGACCCCTCCATGAGCAGCTTCACGCGCAATAAGGATCCTGGCTAGGAGGCGGCCAATTCTGCCAAAGCCGTAGAGGACTACGTCCGTAGGCTCCTGTTCGGACTCGGTTCCGATGACTGAAGCGAGCTCGGAAGAAAGGAATTGCTCCAGATCGCCGCCCTGCTCGCGATAAAGGACTGCGAGGCGTCCTAGATCGATTGAGGCAGTTCCCAGGTTCAGCCGCGCCACTGCTTCCAGGATCGGGAGAGTGTCCGCGGGAGAAAGCTCTGTTTCTGTAGCTAGCCGGGAGTAGCGGTGCGCCTTGATGATGTCGATGTCGGTGACGTCGATAAGCAACCGGCCAAAGACGGAGACAACTACGTTGCTGTTGCGGTGTAGCTGCCCAATCAAGGGGAGCATCTTTTGTGCGGATTCCAGCTTATCGTTCCAGTCCTGTGCCATGGGAGGTAGAGGTCCTTAAATAGTGTCGAAGTATGAAATCGAGCGGCGACATTGAAATCAGTCGCGCACCCCCGCAATGTTAGTGAAAGAAGCGGGTGGGGCGGATATTTATTGTGAACTTTCCTGCTCTTGGCACACCTTAATGGGGGAAGATGGTCTCTTGTTTTGGAAGAACATGATTGGAAAATTAATGCTATTTAAGGGATGAATTGGGATAGTGCGTGACGCACGCTGCTTAGCCGGCCCCCGTAAAACATAATCTTTTCACGCTCGCAATCGCGCCACAGTTTTGTGAGGACGCGTTGCGCAAGTTTAGAGGGAATCCGTACACTCGTTAAGGCTGTGATCAATGATCCTGCTGTCAGTGTTTTTTAAGGCGAGGGAGTCTTCATCGTGTTGTACGCTGTGAGCTATGCTCTCATGGACTCCATTAATGTTTTACTTATCGGGGTCATTGTCGCGGTGGCTCTGCTGGTGCCTCGCGGGGGGCCCTACGGAAAAATAGTATCGTTATTAATCCTAGGAGACTGGCTAGGCGTTTTTCTGCTTTCAATCCCTACCTTGGCGCTATTCCACTCGATAGAAGACAAAGTCCGGGCCTTTATAGACTCACCCGTTTTCGGCATGATCTTAATAGTGACGGGAATAGCCGTAATCATTCTTACATGGCGTGGTGGAGACTCAGCGGGATTAGTGCAGCGTCTATTTGAGGCGCTGCGTACACCAAGTATTAAGACGGTGACTGTAGGTTTTACCTTGGGAGTGACGCAATCAATCACCTCGATTCCTTTTTTTACAGGCTTGGCCTATCTTGCCACCGGCGAGTACAGCAGAATGTTCAGTTACATTGCATTGTTCCTTTATGCTTCCCTTGCTCTGAGCCTTCCGTTTTTCTGCGCAGTAGGCGTGGGGTTTGTGCGTGCCTTTCCAGAAAGCCCTTTGGGTAGGGCATTCGAATGGGCCCGCTGTAATAGCAACCGCGTAGCTCTGTGGTCCGGTTATTTTGTAGCTATAGCTTTGATATTCATGGGGATTACACATCTATAGCAGGCGGTTTCGCCTCTGCGGTCGAACAGAAACCTCACATTCGTCTCTTCAGCGTGGTTTCACGGCTAGGCTGTGAAGGATGAAAACTCTTTATCCGGTCGCCGACCCGATCGCTCAATCGTATATTGAACGCGAAGGGCAGCGTATTGCTTATACAGAATATGGAAATCCGCAAGGTATCCCAGCAGTTTTTATCCATGGTGGGCCTGGCGGTGGAACAACAAAAGAGAACGCAGGATTTTTTGACCAGGATAAATACCGAGTCATCTTGATTGACCAGCGTGGTTGCGGAAAATCTACCCCGCATATTGCAGATCCGGACACTGATCTAGAATCTGCTTTGGCAGCGAACACCACGCCCAAACTAGTTGAAGACATAGAGGCGATACGCCAACAGCTCGGAATAGATAAATGGCTGGTTTTCGGTGGTTCGTGGGGATCTACCTTATCGCTCAAGTACACCCAAACACATCCAGACCGTGTGCTTGCCGTGGTGCTACGGGGAATTTTTATGCTGCGGAAGACTGAGTTGGACTGGTTTTACAATGGCGGTGCTGCTCATCTCTTCCCGGACAAGTGGGAACGGTATCTCTCCGTAATCCCAGAGGACAAAAAACCTGCCGCAGGCGACCTATCTGGGGCGACTCATCTTGACGGCGTGGACCTTATCGCTGAGTATCACAAGCTTCTCCATTCGCAGGACCGTGCTGTAGCGCTCGAAGCCGCTCGCGCATGGAGTGTCTGGGAGGGCTCGACATCTTTCCTAGAGATTCGAGATACCCACGACCATGAGGATGAGCGTTTTGCTTTGGCCTTTGCACGCATTGAGAACCATTACTTTATGCATCAGGGCTTTATGCGCGACGGAGAGTTGTTAGAACCTGCCAATATCGAACGTATCCGGAACATCCCTGCGGTGATTGTTCAGGGGCGTTACGACGTCGTCTGCCCACCCGTTACCGCGTGGAATCTCCACCGGGCGTGGCCGGAGGCTGAATTCCATTTCTCACCGACTTCTGGCCATGCTGCTAGTGAAAAAGAAAATGTTGCGGCACTTGTCGCCGCAACGGATCGTTTTGCAGAAGAACTATCCAAATAAAACGAATAAAGAAAGCCGCAGTTACTGTGAAAACTGCGGCTTTCTCTATTTATCGTGAGCGTACCTTAGTCTGCAACCATGGGGAGTAGTTCGAACTCGGGATGCTCCTTTTCTATGAAAGCAAGCTTCCATTTATCTCCAAAGAGGGCCACAAGCTCGCCGTCGGTACGTTGGAACACCTCCACACCGCGCTGTTTGGACAGCTCCGTTGCGGTTTCTGGCGTGGTACGACGAGCCACAGAATAAGGGATCGGATCTGAGACGGTCTCCACGTTGTACTCGTTTTCCATGCGGGCCATCATGACTTCAAACTGCATAGGGCCAACTGCAGCCATGACAGGGGCTGCATCACCACGGGCATCATTCTTAAGAATTTGGACAACGCCTTCAGCGGCAAGCTGATCCAACCCTTTGCGGAACTGCTTGTATTTTCCTAGAGACTTGGCCCTGAGGATGCGGAAATGCTCTGGAGCGAATTGCGGCATCGGTGGGTATTGGACTTTTCTTCCCTCAAAGATGGTGTCGCCGGGAGCCAAAGCGCCAGCATTTACTAAACCAACGATGTCGCCTGGATAGGCGGTTTCCACTGTGGACCGGGTTCGGCCGAAAACTGTTAGCGCGTATTTTGTGGAAAAACTACGTCCCGATTGTGCATGGGTTACCTGCATACCGCGATCAAACTCACCGGATACGATGCGCATAAAAGCTAGGGAATCGCGGTGGTTTTTATCCATGCCAGCCTGGACCTTGAAAACTACGCCGGAGAAGTCATCAGTAACGTCCCGTGACTCATCGATCGCCGTCGTGGCCTCGGATACGGCTTTAGTATCGGATGCTCGGCCGCTAGGAGAGGGAGCGAGGCTGCACAGGGTATCTAAAATTTGATGGACACCAAAGTTCAGCATTGCAGAAGCAAAAATCAGTGGTGATGTAGTGCAATCAAGGAAGAGATCTTGGTCATGTATGGCCCCGTCTGCGGCAAGGAGCTCAGCTTCTTCCACCGCAGTTTCCCATGTGGTCTCTTCGCGTTGCTCCGCCTCTTCTGGAGAATAATGTTCTTCGGGAGCAATGGTAGAGCCGCCGGCAGTGCGTAGGAAGTGGATATATTCTGTGGCTTCGCCGTCTGCGTTGATACGCGCAAGCCCACGGAAGTCCCCGGCGTCTCCTACTGGCCAGAAGAGCGGAGTGGGCTGGAGACCGATTTCGTTGACTATCTCGTCGACAAGCTCTAGTGGCGTACGGCCTGGGCGGTCCCACTTGTTAACCACAGTAACAATGGGGAGGCCGCGGGCTTTACACACTCGGAAGAGCTTGAGGGTTTGAGGTTCAAGACCTTTGGCGGCGTCGATAAGCATTACTGCGGCATCGACGGCGGTGAGAACTCGATATGTATCCTCGGAAAAGTCTGCGTGACCGGGAGTATCCACCAGATTGATCACAAATGGCTCGCCTGTGTGCCCCTCGGGAGCGTACTCAAACTGTAACGCCGAGGAAGCAATAGAGATACCGCGGTCTTTTTCCATGTCCATCCAGTCGGAGACAGTCGCTTTCCTACCGGCTTTGCCATGTACCGCGCCAGCCTCTGCAATGACGTGCGCATGCAGTGCGAGGGCCTCCGTCAGCGTGGACTTACCTGCGTCTGGGTGGGCGATGACTGCAAAAGTTCGGCGACGTGATGCTTCGCTGGAAAGAGTACTCATGATTGATAAGGATAATCGTCTTGACTCAATGTCCCGAATTTGCCGACCCCTCCTACTCACGGAAGGCAAGCTACTCATGGAAACCAGAGCTGAGGGGGCGGGTTCGATTAGGGCATCAACTATTGGCTATGGGCTGGCCAAAGTGTATGCCAAGCATGGATTCCGTACGCGTGAAAAGGGTATCCGCTGCTCTTTGAGAACGCGCTAATGGGTTGACTAAGCCAGGACGAAGCTTATCGCTGTAGTAGACACCCGATTGCCACGTGATGGTGGGAGTGCCGTCGATAAAGTAGGCCAGATTTTTCCCGCCCTGTTCTGCGGAAATGCTCAATTTGCTGGCCAAGGGATTCTTGTAGAAGCGACTGAGAAAGCCATGTGAATCTTGCGCAAAGTTGGTCAATACTACGCCTGGGTGGAAGGCAACTGTGCTGATTCCGCGGTGGTGGAATTTATGATGCAACGACCGCGCGAAGAGCAGGTCTGCAAGCTTGCTGGTTCCGTAGGCACGATTTGTTTTGTAGTCTTTGAGCCCCATGAGGTCATCAAAATCCAGGCGACCAAAGAGCACATTGGCCAGACTAGAGGTCATAACAACGCGCGCCTTCGACTTCTCAAGGAGAGGGAACAGCTCGTGCGTGAGCAGAAAAGGCGCGAGATAGTTGATCTGGAATGTTTGCTCAAAACCGTCTTCAGTAACGATGGGACCATCAAAGATACCGCCGGCATTATTGGCAAGCACATCGATGCGATCGCAGGCGGCTAAGAGCTCATGAGCTAGTCGACGCACATCGGCAAGCGAAGAATAATCTGCACAGAAAAAATCAGCTCCGACTGATTCCGCTATAGCTGCTGTTTTCTGCGGATTCCTTCCTACTAACACCAATCTATCTTCTGGGTGTTGTGCAGCTAATAGCCTCGCAGCGGCGGCACCGATTCCATCACTTGCACCGGTAATTACGATTGTTCGCATGGTCCTAGCTTAGCTATGCGGAATGAATTGTGTTTTGTGCTCTTGCGATTCCTTCAGTAACAATCAGGCGGACCGCTTCCGTAGATCTCGAGATCATGCTGTCAAGCGCTTCATCGTGCTCAATATCGCCGAGCACATAATCTGGCACAGACATCCCTTGCGGAGGCCGAGAAATACCCATGCGTATCCGCAGGTAATCGCGGGTATTGAGCAAGGCACTGCTGGATTTCAATCCATTGTGCCCGTTTTCATTTCCTCCTTTTTTAATGCGAACAGTGCCGTGGGGAAGGTCTAGTTCATCGTGCAGGATAATGATGTGATCGGCTGCAATGCCATATTCTTCTGCGATGGGAGCGATGGCTTCTCCTGAGTTGTTCATGTAGGTCGTGGAGCGCAGTACTGCTACCTCGTGTTGGTTAATCCTAAGACGTGCCTCTCTAACAGGCAGGCCTCGCCGCTGGATGAGCGGAACATCGCCTAATAACGCATCCACAGCCATGTATCCCACGTTGTGTCGATTTCTGGCATATTTGTTGTCCGGGTTGCCAAGTCCGATCACGATCCATTCAGGGGTCGGGCGATCAGTAGCTGCGTTTATGTCCGCATGCGGCTGAACGGTTGATCTCTTGGGTGCGAAGATGCGCTGAAAAAATTCTCTAAACGTCATGCTTTTTGTCTTTCCACTAGCATGCGACTATGACGTCGCGGATTCTGGAAAAGCTTAGTCGCCCTATCGTCGGTGCTCCAATGGCCGGAGGTCCGTCGACGCCGGCGCTCGCTGCAGCTATTTCCAAGAGCGGGGGATTGGGGTTTTTGGCTTCAGGAAACAAAGACGTCGCACTACTTGAGCAAGACATACGAGAGTGCGCTCAATTATTACGGGGAGAACCCTATGGAGTTAATTTTTTCTATCCGCAGTTACATCGCACCGATCCTGATGCGGTGAAACTTCTCCACCGACTCTTGGCAAAAGAATATGCTAAAGCCGGAGTACCTCAACCAGCTATACCTGTGGTTGATTACTCGAATGATTTTCTTGCAAAACAAGACGTAGTTTTCGCCGCATGTAAAGAAGGCTACGGGCCTAAAGTGGTATCCAGCTCCTTTGGGTGTTTTACTGCGGAAGAAATACGAAAAATTCATAGCGTAGGGGCGGAGGCATGGGCATCGGTAACTAGCCTGGAAGAAACCGAAGTCGCATTGTCTCGTGGTGTGGATGCTCTTATTGCGCAAGGACATGAGGCAGGAGGCCATAGGCTCACGTGGGATGTTTGTGAAACCCCGACTCCCTTCTCCACTGCAGAATTATGTTCTATGATCCATGCACGTCACCCAGACGCCGTACTTATCGCAGCCGGTGGGATCAGAACCGCCAGGGATGTGAAAGTCGCTTTGTCCGTGGGAGCGTGCGCAGTGAGCTGTGGTTCTGCCTTTCTTCTTTCCCATGAAGCAGGGACCAGCGAAGCAAATAGAGCGATGATTGCTGCAGGCGGGAAAACACTGAGCAGTAGAGCTTTCTCTGGACGGATAGCGCGCGGGATAGCAACGACGTTTTCTCTTTCCCACCCTGACTTGCCTTGTTCCTATCCAGAGTTCAGCGCGATGGTGTCTCCGCTACGGAAGATAAGGGGGTATGAGTATTGCCTTGTAGGCGAGCGCATCGAGCTTATCCGTCCGGGATCAGCCCGAGAAATACTGGATTATCTAGAAGGCAAGCATGTTTTTCCTACCGCGCCGTGTGTTTAGGAAAGGGTTAGCTCTTATATAGTGGTCGATTATGGGCATGGACAAAATTAGAAAAGCCGCGCGTAAAGGCAAGCACAAGAAAAAGTGTTGTCGGGACAACCCGCGCTGTAAAACCTGCGCCGTGGTGCTCAAAAGACTAGATAAGCAGGGTGCCTTTGAGCTAGACGACGCCGCCCTGGCTAAAGCGCTTAAAAAAGCCCGCCGCTGGTGATAATCCGCTCGACCTCGTCCGCTGCGTCGGCACAGGCAATAGGAATTTCTAACAGTTCTTTCTTGCTAAAAGGCTTGAGAACAAAAGTTTTGGGTTCCATGCGTCCAGGCGGACGGCCGATGCCTATTCCTACTCGGAAGTAATCCTTTGTTCCCAGCGACTGGGTAACTGATCGCAAACCATTATGTCCATGGTCGCCGCCCCCAATTTTTGCTTTAACCTCGCTGAAGTTGAGCTCGAGGTCGTCGAAAAGCACGATCACTCGGGATGGGGGAATGTTGAAAAAATTTGCGATTGAACGCACCGGACCGCCGGAGAGATTCATAAAGCAGCGTGGAGTAGCAAGGATAACTTTTGTGTTACCGATCCTGGTTTCTGCCGCCATCATGTTGGTTTTTTTATGCGCGCTGAGCCTTGCGGGCATGGGAGAGGCGCGGGTGAGTAGCTCGTCGATTGCCATATAACCCACGTTGTGGCGGGTTGTTGCGTACTGTGGGCCGGGGTTTCCGAGGCCGACGATGAGAAAAGGCGAAGTCACAGCTTCCTATTGTGGCAGCAAAAAAACCAGCCCACAAAAATATGAGCTGGCTTTGTGCGCAAGTAAAAAGTTTTACTCTTCGCCCTCAGCTTCTGCAGACTCAGCAGCCTCGCCCTCAGCGGACTCCTCAGGCTCTTCTGCAACCTCTTCGAAGGAAACGGTAGCAATGACGAACTCAGGGTCAGCAACCAAAGTGGTGTTTGCTGGGAGGGAAAGATCGCCAGCGAGGACCTTTGCGTCAACCTCGAGGCCCTCAACGGAGAATGCGATCTCTTCAGGGATGGAGAGAACGTCTGCCTCAACGAGAACGGTGTCAGCATCCTGGATCAGGGTGGTGCCTGGTGCGGTCTCGCCCTGGAGTGCAACAGGAACCTCAACCTCAACCTTCTCGCCACGCTTGATGGCTAGGAGGTCGACGTGATCGGCGTTCAGAGTCAGAACGTTCTGATCAACGTGCTTGACCATGGTGAGGTGCTTCTCGCCCTCGATGTCAAGGTCGAGAACAGCGTTGGAGCCGTGTGCGCGGAGAAGCGCGTGCAGCTCGAGGATGTCCACGGAGAAGTGGATTGGGGATTCAATGTCAGCGCCGTAGATAACGCCAGGAACCTGACCAGCAGCGCGTAGACGGCGAGCAAAGCCCTTGCCAAACTCGGTGCGCGGCTGAGCTGAGATGGTTGGGTAGGTAGCCATGAAATTCTCCTTGAATGTTTACTAAGGTGAAAACTTCGGCCGCACCAAAAGAAAATGGCCTGCGGCCGACTCGAATGTCTTGGTCGAGTCTTCGCAGGCTTAAATAAGCTTTAAAAACAATCGCGTCGATAACGGCTCCCAAAGGAGCCCTCGCCGAGACTTAGCTACGGTACCACCTAGGATGCCGTGGAATCAAGCTGAAAAAACACGTGATTAGCACGGCTAGAGCGACGCCTAGGAGATGAGGTAGAAGCTAAACACTGCCTAGTTCATGATTCGCCAGATGCTCACGCTCAAAGGAGCAACGCTGAGTTTGCCCTCGCTTATCACAGTAGGAGGGTTTTCTCGGACATAATGATGCTGAGCAAAAATTTCTTCGTAGCTACCAGGATCCACGGGGGCATGGAATTCTGTGGTCGCAAAGTTGATGGCAACTAGGAAAGAGTTTTCGGTGGGATTGGATGATTCCACTGTGTACACCAGCTGACGAGGTGTAATAACCGTAGCCACGGTAGTGTGCTGGATCTCTTCGAAAGAGTTGCGCCGCATAAACCCGTGGTCATTACGCATAGCTATGAGATCACGGAAAAGATCGACGGAATCGTGCAGACGCCCCGCGCGGTCATAATCAAACTGGTTGATGTGGTCCGGGGACGCATAGGAGTTTTCGTCGCCGCACTTGGTACGGGCAAACTCCTGTCCTGCGTGGATAAACACGATGCCCGCAGAAAGAAACTGCACTTCCATGGCTAATTGGCACCGTTGGATCAATTCGGTTTCTTCTGCCTCAGGTAAAGCGATGCCGAGGCGGTCAAAGAGCGTGTGATTATCGTGGGCCTCAACGTACACAACAGATTGCTCTGGTGCGGTAAAAGAGATTCCGGGTAAGTGCTGGCCACCTTTGATGTTATTAAAGAGCGTCCACATGAGTTGCGGATCATGGGATCCGCTCAGAAGACCGGGGCGTTCTTCTCCAAAAGTACTGCCTTTGAGGGTATCGCGGAGAGACTCATTAAAATGCGCAATTCTCGGCATAAGCTTTGCGTTACCCTGGTGCGCCGGAAGAATCTCATCGGGATGATTCCCCATGGGCCAGCCTTCTCCCAGAATAAGGATAGAAGGATCAATGCTATCTAGGCGCTCGCGTACCAGATTCATGGTTTCTACATCGTGAATTCCCATAAGGTCAAAGCGGAAACCATCGAGGGCGAATTCCTTGGCCCAATATTCCACAGAATCAAGGAGAAACTTCTGCATCATCGGCTCTTCGGATGCGGTCTCGTTACCGCAGAACGTGCCGTCGTAGAAGGTCCCCTCCGGAGTCATCCGAAAATATCGACCGGGCGCCGTGCGCTCCAGAGGTGAAGACGTCGTAGAATAGACGTGGTTGTATACAACGTCCATAATCACGCGTAGTCCAGCCGTGTGAAGAGCGTCGATAGTGCGTTTTAGCTCAGTAATTCTGCAGGTAGGGGCTGTAGGGTCGGTGGAGTACGATCCTTCTGGAACATTGTAATTTAGTGGATCGTAGCCCCAGTTGTACTGAGCATCAAAACTAAGATTGCCAGTTTCATCGATCGATTCGAAGTCAAAAATTGGCAGCAGCTGCACGTGAGTTACTCCAAGGGAACGGAGATAATCAAGGCCACTACGGTTACCCAACGCAGTGCGCGTGCCCGGTTCTGCGAGTCCTAAAAATTTTCCTTTGTGCGTAATTCCGTTATTAGGACTGATAGTGAGATCGCGGATATGCGCCTCATAGATGACTGCATCCAACGGGGAGCTAAAAGCCGGCATCCGTTGTAGAGGAGTTCCCGGGGCAACCACAACACTTTGAGTGCCGTTTGCTGTGACGGCCCGTGCATAGGGATCAACAGATTCGACGACCTTACCCTGATCGAACTCGAGGCGATACATGTAGACCGCGTTCTCGCAGTCTTCCGGGACGGTAGTCTCCCATGCTCCTTTGCCTATCGACGCCATCCTTATGCGCTGACTAGATGATTCTTGATTAAGAATCAGATCTACCTTGTGAGCTGAGGGAGCCCAGACTCGGAAGGTTGTGGCATGTGAGGTATAGAGGGCGCCAAGTTGTCCCTCGTATGTATCAGAGGCTGGGGAGGAGGGGGAATCGTGCATGAGGGAATCCAACGAAAAATCAGGAGAGAAAGTGGACGGGGAGGGCATGGCTAAGGCCCGGTACACGAGGCCGAGTACCGGGCCTTGACTGAATTCTAGGCTTCGCCCTCAAAGAGGGTGGTTACAGAGCCGTTTTCAAAGATCTCATGGATTGTCTTTGCTAATAATGGGGCAATGGACAAGACCGTGAGGTTATCCCAGCCCTCATCGGACTGAGGAAGCGTGTCGGTGGTGATCACTTCTTTTGCTCCGCACTGGGAGAGGCGCTCGCGAGCGGGCCCAGAGAAGACACCGTGGGTACAAGCAATGATCACGTCTTCAGCGCCGGCGTCACGGAGGACCCCAACCGCACCGGCAATGGTTCCGCCGGTATCGATCATGTCATCGAGCAAGATCGCGGTCTTACCTTTGACATCGCCAACCACGCGATTAGCCACGACTTGGTTGGCCACATCTACGGAACGGGTTTTGTGAACAAAGGCTAGGGGAGCGTCGCCAAGCGTATTAGCCCATTTTTCTGCGACTTTCACGCGGCCTGCATCAGGGGAAACAACCACGACATTTTCTAGGTTGTACTTGCCCTTGATGTAGTCGGTCAGAATAGGCATGGCGTGCATGTGGTCGACAGGACCGTCAAAGAAGCCTTGGATCTGATCAGTGTGGAGATCAACTGAAACAATGCGGTCAGCGCCAGCCGTGTGTAATAGATCTGCTACTAGACGGGCGGAAATCGGCTCACGGCCGCGATGCTTTTTATCCTGACGAGCATAAGGATAGAAGGGGAGAATCGCGGTGATACGTTTTGCAGAGCCACGCTTGAGTGCATCAATCATAATGAGCTGTTCCATGAGCCACTTGTTGAGCGGCTGTGCATGAGACTGCAAGACAAAGGCATCGCATCCGCGGACGGACTCTTCAAAGCGGACGAAGATCTCGCCATTAGCAAAGTCGCGGGCTGTTGTTGGGGTTGTGCTGATACCTAGTTCATTAGCAACGGCGTCGGCAAGAGCCGGGTGGGCGCGACCAGTGAATAGCATCAAATTCTTCTGGTTCGCGGTCCAGTTGTGCGAAGTCATGGGGTTTTCGCTTAACCTTCCTTGGATTGGTGATCAGATGCCTTACGGGCGGCTTCAGCTGCGGGAGTTCCTGGGCGCCTCTTCTCCACCCATCCCTCAATGTTGCGCTGCTTGCCTCCGGAGACAGCAAGAGCTCCCGGAGGAACGTCTTCCCTGATTACTGTACCTGCTCCAGAGTACGCGCCATCACCGACCGTCACTGGAGCGATAAACATAGTGTCGGAACCCGTTCTGACGTGGGAACCTATGGTTGTGTGATGTTTTTCTACTCCGTCATAGTTTACAAATACGCTTGATGCTCCAATGTTGGAATATTCGCCTACTGTGGCGTCACCGATATAGGACAAATGAGGCACCTTAGATCCACGGCCAATCTGGGCGTTCTTGGCCTCCACAAATCCGCCTAATTTGCCTTCTTCGCCAACGATAGTCCCTGGTCTGATATAGGTGAATGGGCCAACAGAAGCGCGCGCTTTAATCTCTGAATCCATAGCGTGAGTTCGTATAACGCGGGCGCCTTCTCCTACCGTCATGTTGATAAGAGTGCTATCCGGCCCTACTTCCGCATTATCAGCGATTGTTGTGGCACCACGCAGCTGGGTACCCGGGTAGATAGTGACGTCTTTGCCCACGGTAACGTCGACATCGATCCAGGTGGTGGCAGGATCAATAACGGTAGCTCCGCCACGCATTGCTGCTTCTACAGTACGGACGTTGAGCTTCTTAGCGGCCTCTGCCAACTGCACTCGGTCATTAACTCCGCCAAGCTCATGAGGATCTGCAACTGGGTAAGCCCGAACCGTGTGTCCTTCGCTTCTTGCGATGGCGAGAACATCGGTCAAATATAGTTCGCCTTGTGCGTTATCTGTGTCCAGCTGCGTCAAGCTATGCGCGAGGATACGTGCGTCGAATGCAAAAACGCCTGAGTTGACCTCCTGAATAGCAAGCGTCTTACTATCAGCATCTTTTTGTTCGACTATGGCTGCGACAGAATGCGATTCATCGCGAACAATGCGTCCATAGCCAGTGGGGTCATTCAATCGCATCGTGAGAACGGTAACCGCGGTAGGTGCTTCACGGTGGAATTCTGCTAGTTCAGAAAGAGTCTCTGGGCGCAGCAGGGGGACATCAGCATTGGTAACCAAAATGGTGCCCGAAAAATCTTTGAGCTGGTCCAAGGCGCACTGTACAGCATGCCCAGTACCCTTTTGCTCTTCCTGGACCGCGATGCAGATCTCTCGGTCTAGTTCCGATGCAACATTTTCTACCGCAGGAGCAACTTGGTCCCTTCCGTGACCAACTACGGCGACTATGCGTTCAGGGGAAACCCCCGCCGCTGCATGCAAGGAGTGGGAAAGCAATGATCGTCCGCCGATCGAATGCAGAGTTTTCTGCAGCTCAGATTTCATTCGGGTGCCGGCCCCAGCCGCTAAGACGACTACCGCTACCGCCTCGGTAGGTGTAGGTGTGCTCACAGGTGCACGCTCTCCTTGATCGATCGCATTGAGTATTTACGTGTAAAGAGTCTACTTGCTTAGCTCTTCCGCACAACGTTTTCACTACTAGCGGATACGCAACAAAGAAGTGGTTTCTAGCAGGAAAAGAGTAAGAAACCGCCTCGAAGCCTACGTGGAAGGCCAGCTAGTGTTTCTGTGCGATGGTGCGTAACTGCTCGGCGATGTGATGGCGCAAACAGCTACGATGAAAAGGTTGAGATTCCTAAAAGTTATTGAGTTCCCTGGAAGAAAGGCTCTTATGCAACTGAATCGAAGGTCCTTCCTAGCCCTCGGCAGCCTAGCGGGCGCAACAGTTGCGGGAATCAGCCTTTCCGGGTGTGGAAAAGAAGGGCTAAGAGCGGAAAAGGAAGCGAAGAAGCTACCTAGACCGCGAGGCTGGGACGGGGAAACTCGTGCATTGCCCATTCCGCCGTTAGCGCAGTCCCAAGAAGTAGACGCACAACGATCTTTTACTTTGATCACTCAACGGGGAGAATCAGAAATTCTTCCGGGAATTAAGACTCCTACGTGGGGGTTTAATGGGGCGCATCTTGGTCCCACAATCCGGGTATCACGAGGCGATGCCGTATCTATTACGGTGCTCAATGAGCTCACCGAAGAGACCGCTGTGCATTGGCACGGCATGCTTGTGCCAGCTCGCGCAGACGGTGGTCCGCATTCTCCTATCGCACCAGGAAAGAAGTGGACCGCTAACTACACCGTAGAACAGCCTGCCGCCACTCTGTGGTACCACCCGCATCCGCATGGGGAAACTGGACTACAAGCGTATCGCGGCCTAGCCGGAATGATTCTTCTTGAGGATGAAGTTTCAAAATCTCTTGATATTCCCCAGGAATATGGTGTGGACGATGTGCCTTTGATCCTCATGGATGCGAATTTCACGGAAGCCGGTGTCCTTGATGAGACGATGGATGAAACAGTGGGGCTTTTAGGTGAAGTTCCCCACGTTAATGGCGTGACTAATCCGCACTTTCAGGCGACAACGCGCCGGGTGCGCTTCCGAATTTTGTGTGGCTCGACAATGAGATTTCATAATCTTGCGCTTTCTGATTCGCGCCCGTTCCATCTTATTGCCTCGGATTCGGGGCTTTTAGACGCTCCTCAAGAAGTGACTAGCGTTATGTTAGGACCGGGCGAAAGAACAGAAATAGTCGTAGATATTGAACCTGGGGAAGAAGTATCGTTACAATCCATCGGATTTAAAGACAATCTCGGGGTGCCGCAGGACGAGTATACGGCTAAATTTCGGCTTCAAGACGCACACGAAGTCTTGTTGATCAAAGGGCCTGAAAACAGCGCTCCTGAACCAAAAGCATTGCCCCAGGTACTGGATACCTCTGCTAGTGAGCTGCCGGATACAAAGCACTCGATTGAACGTAAATTTGCTTTAAATACTTTCCAGATAAACGATCAATCGATGGATATGCAGCGAGTAGACATCGCGATTGCGCACTCTGACCCGGAAAAATGGGTTGTGACTAATACAAATTCTGATTGGATACATAACTTTCATATTCATAACTGTGCGTTCAAGGTGCTCGACCTAAGCGGCACAGATGCTGGCGTGGCAACGCAAGGGTGGAAGGACACTATTACATTGCCTCCGGGGGCCACTGCGACCCTTGCTGTGGTTTTTGGACAGTACAGAGACAATCACTACCCATATATGTATCACTGTCATATGTTGTTTCATGAGGATCAGGGAATGATGGGGCAGTACATGATGCTTAATAAAGGGGAAGTGCCTGATCTGCGTACGGATTACACGCTGACGCATCCGGCAGGCGGGCATCAGCATGGTCATTCATAAGCAATGTGGCAAGAATCTGGTTAACCAAAAGACAGGTAAGTAGTGAAAGCTATAAACAGTAGTACGTTTTATCAGCACTAAGGACAGCTGCAATGTCTTTGAAATTTCGCTATTTTGTTTCTGCCGATGCTTCGTCTTCTCCTAGGCAAGGTACCCATCCGAGAAATGGTTCGAGGATACCTCTTCCACCGGCAGGCCCTGCTTGGTTTCCCTCCGTGATGGGGACTGGGCTTTTATCAAATTTGCTCTATATGCATGCCTCTCATCTGCCTGGAGCGCATGTTCTTTCTGCCATCGTGTTAGGAATGGCATGGCTGTTGTTGATTGGTCTGACCTGTGGTTTTATTTTTCGTGTTGTACGGAAACCCGGTGCGATGGGGCATTCAGTAAAAGATTTTTCCTCCATGCCGTTTTGGGCGACAGTTTCCATGGGGTATCTCTCTGTGGGCTCTGCAAGTACCGTAGTCATTCCTTCTTTTTTGCCAGAGCTATCGGGGCTTGTGTGGACCCTTAACACCGGAATGTGGTTGTTTGGTACTGCCGTGGGTGTGGGCTCTACGTTTGGTTTCGCGGTACGCCTAATTGGCGTAGATCGTGGCTCGCCTACAACTATTTGGGGTTTGGCCGTAGTAGCCCCCATGGTTTCTTCCACCACGGGGGCGAACCTGGTGCCACATGTATCGGAAATCTTTGACCCCTACGTTCAGGTCGTTTCCATCGCATGCTTTTTTCTATCGCTTTTTGTTGGTCTTATCATTTTTGCGTGCTCATATAACCATCAATGGCGGGTAGAGCCTATTCCTGTTGTTGCATCTATATCTGCATGGATCCCCCTAGGCGTTGTGGGACAGTCAACGGCGGCGGCTCAGGCGATGGCAACTCAAACAGAGCATCTTGTTCTTCCTGGAACACACGCGGCTATGCATAACCTGGCAAACCTCTACGGTTGGTTCATGCTGGTTATGGGGATTCCTCTGGTGGCATTCGCTGTGGGGATGACCATACGAGGGTTCTATTTGAAAATGCCTTTTACTTTGGGATGGTGGGCGATGACCTTCCCCTTGGGAACTTTGGCACTGGGGGCCACATTGTTTGCTCGTGGTACCGAGCTGAGCTTTTTTACATGGTTGGGAGCTTTTGGCACCGTATGTTTGGTGGGGACGGTGACGCTGTGCCTGGTAGCGTCGACACGCGCGGTGATTATGCAGATGCGGGGTATCGTTGAGCGCTAGTAGGCAAAAGATTATGAGGGGACTTTGCTAGAAAACCTGAGGGTGTAAACCTAAATTTCCAATAGAGCGAAAATATTGTATGATCTCCTTCGGTGGTTCCACTTAGTGCTTTAGGTATTTTAGTGGCCTCATCTTTCCCCATGGTGTAATCGGCAACACTACGGTTTTTGGTACCGTCATTCTAGGTTCGAGTCCTGGTGGGGAAGCAATATTTACCCCGTCTTCACTCATAGTGGAGTCGGGGTTTTGCGTATAGAAGGCCATGGTGGTGGTTTTCGGTTTCAGACAGCATAAACAGCGTTTATGTAGGGCACGATAAGGTAGTGAATATGGTCCGAAAGCGAATGACTGGGAAAGAACGTCGAGAACAACTCATTGAGGTCGGTCGCAGCGTGTTTTCCGAGCGGGGGTTCGAGGGCACGAGTGTAGAAGAAATCGCTGCTCGTGCGGGTGTGTCCAAGCCGGTGGTGTATGAACACTTTGGAGGTAAAGAGGGACTCTACGCCGTAGTAGTTGACCGTGAGATGCTCCGGCTGGAAAAGGCGATTACTGATTCCATGCAGACTGGCCGTTCACGGGCACGCATCGAACAAGCCGTATTAGGACTACTCACGTATGTGGAAGAAGACACTGATGGCTTCCAGATTTTGGTGCGGGACATGAAAGCCGGCCAAGCTCGTAGTTATTCCACATTGCTTAACGACGCCGTTGTGCAGGTCTCATACATCCTGGAACAAGCTTTTGAGCGGTCAAAACTAGATCCCAATAATGCCGTTCTCTATGCCCAGGCGTTGGTGGGAATGGTTTCTATGACCGCTCAATGGTGGTTGGACCAAAAAGAAGAGCTCGGCGGTCCCACAAAGGAAGAAGTCGCTGCTCATATAGTGAACCTTTGCTGGAATGGCTTGGCCGGTATGGAATCCGAGCCGTCTCTGTCTGAAATCGGAAACAAGCCGGAAACTTTAGGCTCCCATTAAATCCTTGTTTCCGTAGGCTCTCTTGTAGCCCATTGGGAATACGCCACCCGAATCTTTGTCCTAGTTCTTTGAGGAGTTCCTTGTTGTCAACTGATAGCGCAGTCACTAACCGCCATCATCCCGCCATGCTTGCGGGGCTACTCAAAGTCGCGGCGACCGACCCCAAGATCAAAGGCCTACTGGAACACGTTGGTGATTCAGCCCTACACATTACGGGGATTGATCAATCTCGCCCATGGGCTATCGGGGCATTATCGCACCGGGCTCCAGTGCTGGTGATCACGGCTACGGGGCGTGAAGCAGAGGACCTCACTGCAGAACTTCGGGCAATGCTCGGCGACTCCGTAGCCTGGTTTCCGGCATGGGAGACACTTCCCCACGAGAGGCTTAGCCCAGCCGCGGATGTTGCGGGGCAACGAGCTAAGATTTTGTCGCATCTGAATGAACTACGCGTGGTGGTAACTGCTGCACGCGGTGTCAGCCAGCCGATTCTTCAGGAAGCAGAGGGGCGCAATGCGCTCCTCCTAGAGACTGAAAAAGATTATGATTTAGAAGATCTGACCCGGCAACTTGTATTCCGGGCTTATCAGCACGTTGACCTCGTGGCTAAGCGCGGAGAATTTGCTACTAGAGGCGGAATCCTCGACATATTTCCCACGACTATGGATCGACCCGTGCGCTTAGAATTCTGGGGAGACGAGATCACAGAGATCCGAGAGTTCTCCGTAGCTGACCAGCGAGCAATCCCGGATTCTTCCCACGCGTCTGTAGAAATATTTCCGGCTCGTGAACTCCTTGTCATACCCGGCGTAGCGGAACGCGCCGGTGATTTAGCTCTGAAATATCAGGGAAACCCCACGCTGCAAGAACTCTTATCTAAATTGGCAGATGGCGCCCCCGCCGATGGCATGGAAGCGCTCATCCCAGCGCTCGTGGATACCCCGTTAGTCACTCTGCCTGAGCTTATGCCCCAGGGGACGCATGTGATAGCAGTCGGACCGGAGAAGATTCGCACTAGAGTCGCGGATTTACAAGCTACCGATGCAGAGTTCCTTGCGGCGGGATGGGAGGCTGCGGCTATGGGGGCCTCGGGGCCGATTGCGGCTCAAGGATTAGATCTAGAGGCTAGTTCTTATCGTTCTTATGAGTCCTTAGAAATATCTGCGCGCCAGGCGGGTTGCTCATGGTGGACGTTTGCTCCTACTGGCATGTTTGAAGCAGACGAGGCAGATACCCTTCCCCTCGACTTTGAAGCAGGACCCACCCCGCGTGGTGATCTCTCCCAGATTGAAGAGATGATGTCCCTGCTCCTAGCGCATACCTCTGCAGGTGGCAGAGCGGCCTTTATCGCTCCCGCCAAGGGTGCAATCAAGCGCATGGTGGACAGATTCAAAGAAAAAGGAATACCCACAAAAGTAGCCACACCCGGTTGGGAGCCTACTCCGGGCGAAGTGACTCTGTATCAAGCACTCAGCCACGCAGGCCTTGTATTTCCTAAAGTCCGTAAAAAAGCAGGAAGTGAGGCATTGCCCCTTGTCGTGGTCACGGAGACCGATCTCACGGGTAATCGAGTAGGGGACATCGCAGGGGCAAAACGTCGTCCAGCTAAACGACGCAACCGTGTAGACCCACTTGCGCTAAAAACCGGTGATTTTGTGGTCCACGAGACCCATGGCATTGGACGATTCCTTAAGATGACCGAGCGAACGATCACATCCGGGGATGAAACCTCGCGGCGAGAATACATCGTCTTGGAATATGCACCGGCTAAACGGGGACAACCCGCGGACCAACTCTTTGTTCCCATGGACTCCCTTGATCTACTGAGTAAGTATGTGGGAGGTGAAAAGCCCGCGCTGTCCAAGATGGGCGGCTCCGATTGGAAGAATACTAAGAAAAAAGCT